>QHVW01000392.1 GCA_003223675.1 Acidobacteriota bacterium | reverse complement strand
AGAGCTCGGCGTCGAACCTCCCCGGACCCCAGCTCTGGAGGACCGTGCGCACGGTGGCCTCGTCCACGCCCAGCAGGGTGGCCACCGGCTGGAGGTTGGGCGCGAGATTGACGACCGCGCCGACGTTGAGGTCCCGGTTCGGCCAGCCGTCGAGGCGCTTGCCGACCCCCGGCGCCACGGAATCGTCGACCGTCGAATGGCAGAGGGCGCAGGTGATGCCGGCCGCGCGCAGAGTCCCATCCTGGTTGAAGAAGCCGCGCACGCCGACCACGGCGTTGCGCCGGAGCAGCTCCGCGGTGACCGCCGGATCGTCGAGGTTGGCGTGGGCGAGGATGCCCGGCGGGAGGGCGTCGGCGTCCACCTTGAGCCCGACCGTGAGGGCGGTGCGGGGGCTCACCGTCTTGAGGGCCTCGTGGATGCCGAGAATGCGGCTCCAGAACACCTGGTCGCCGAACGTGTCATAGCGGAAGGTCTGGCGCCCCTCGTCGACCATGCGCCCGGCGTTGGCGGCGATGGGGTCGTTCGGGGCCGCCGCTCCTCCCTGGCCCGCCGGGGCCAGCGGCGCGAGGGCGAGCAGCAGCAGGACCCCGGCCGCCGCGATCTTCAAGAACAGCAGAGCTCTCTCTTTGCGTGCCATGGTGTCTCCTCCTTGCAAGGTATTTGCGGCCCCCCGGGCCGCGGCCTCCGGGGGGCCTGCACGCATACAGAGCTCGATACAGCGGAAACGTTACAGCGATTCTTCGTTTAATCCTCCGCGGGGACGAGGGACAGCTCCACCACCTTCTGGCTGGTCTGGGCCATGTAATAGAAGCGGCCGCCGAATCCAGGGCTGATCGCCGAGCCGTTGGGCCGGGTGTCGACTTCGTCGCTCAGGGCGACGACGCGGCCGCTGGCGGCGTCCCGGAAGACCACGCGGTCCCCTTGCAGCGTGTACCAGGTGCCGACGATCTGGCGGTGCTTGCGGTCGGCGATCAGGATGCTGAAGGAGGCCGTGGTCTGCTGCGTCTCCCATTGGAGGCTGAAACCCTTGTCCGGATCGAAGCCGAGAGCCGCCGTGCGGCAGGCGAGCTGGTCCTCCACGTACACCTGGTGGTTTTCCAGATCGAGGGACGCTTTCGAAAGCTCCTGGCTGATTTTGGTGTCCGGGAAGGGCTGGAACGTGAACGTACGGCTGCTGTCGCGGCGGTCGATCGCCCACACGGTAAGAGGGACGGGCGAGCGGAGGAAATTGGTCTGCACGATCACCCAGTCGCCGAGCATTCCCACCCCCGTGCCCGGCTGGGCGCCGGGGGGAACGTACCTCACCTGCCAGTCCTGATCGAGCTCGAACGACGTGCCGGTGAAGAGATAGCGCCACATCGTGGTCACCCCTGGGAGATAGACGTAGTCGCGGCCGTCGCGGCGCTCGCTGGCGATGCGGCCGATGATCGGCTCGGGAGTCTCGACCACCGCGAGCCGTTCGAGGCTGTCGGGATCGACCGCCACCAGGAAGGATGGAATCCCGCTGCGCTCCACGCATTCGAGGCCCGCCAGCTCCTCGCCGTCGCAACCTTTTCCGCGCTCCATGGACTTGGCGAAGATCATTCCATCCGGCGAGATCACGAAGCCGTTGTAGGCGGCGCCGCCCTGGCCGGGGTGCTCGGGCAGGGCCACGATCCGGTGCGCCAGCGTGTCGGGGTCGATGCGGGCGAGGAGGTTGCCGGCGATCGCGTAGAGCTTGCCGTTGGCGTGCGCGGCCAGCACGCCGGGATAGTTCCAGTGGTGGAGCGTCGGCGCCTGGATGTAGATCCGCCAGGACTCGCGCAGGGAATAGGCATCGATCTTTGCCACGTACGCGCCGCTCCCCCCGCTCACCTGGCCGCCATAGACGAAGAGCTCGTCGCGCTCGCGGGTGACCAGGTTGTAGAGGTACGGATAATCGCTCACCGACTGGCGCGTCGACACGCTTACGACCTTGGCGTTGGCCAGCGTCTCGACCGGACAGGTGTGGGGGAACTTTATGGTGCGGAGCGAATCGAAATGCTCGAAGGGGGCGAGCGTGCGGTAGTAGCCGTCGTCGCCGGGCCCCGTCTTCAGGCGGGCCGAGGCCGGACACACGTATTGCAGGGCGAAATAGAGCAGGAATTTGTAGCCGTCGGCCGTCTTCTGATTGGCGATCCCCAGGAAAAGGTGATCGTTGAGCTGCTTGAGCTCGTCGAGAATCGCGCGCACCTGCGGCGGGTTGACCGGCAGATCATAGTTGAGGGCGACGACCTCGCCGCCGCCCTGGAGCGCGGGCTGTAAAGAGAATATGAGCTCATATTCCGCCGTGAGCTCGCCGGTCTTGGCGACGATCCGGTTGGTGCCGACTCCCCTCTCCGGGCCGAGCGGCTGGAAGATCTTCCCTTTCCAGAGCTGCTTGATCTTCTCGTCCACGACCGCGTTGCCGAGCGCCAGGCCGTTGAACGGGCCGTGCAGGTCCGCGATCCGCGGCGTGCGGGTAAGGGCATAGAGGTCGTCGAGCTCCTCGCGCGTCATGCCCGCGAGGTCGTCGAGCGTAAGGGTGGCCAGCTTGAGGGTCGAGGCTGTGGGTGAGCTCGTCTCGATCATGGTCGGGTTCCTTTCTGGTTGTTCTGGAATCACGATTTCGGCGGTGTATTCGGATCCCCGGCCTGCATCTCGCGGCCATGGATCATGAAGAACGCGACGCGCTCGGCCAGAGCGCTGATGGTGAACGACGGGTTGGTGGCGAGCGCGGTGGAGACCAGGGCGCCGTCCGCCACGTAGAGGCCGGGGACGCCGAAGACCTGCCCCCGGGAATCGGCGACCCCCTGCTCGCCCGTCTCCCCCATCACGCAGCCGCCGAGCGGATGCGCGGTGAGGAGCCCTGTGCCGGTCACCGGGTCGTAGCCGATGGGGTGGTGATAACGGCCGTTGAGCCCCTGGCTGATCTCGCGCAGCGCGGCGGTGATCTGGTGATAGAGCGGCAGGCTCCGCGTGGGGTCCCAATTGACGACGATCCCCTGGTCATCGAGGCTCAGGACGCCGTTCGCCGCGTCGGTGCCCATCCCCAGGTAGCGCATCCGGTAGCGGGCGCGCACGGTCAGCTTCCCCTTCTCCAGCCCCAGCATCGAGCCGAGGATGGGGATCGCTCCCAGGTCCTCGATGAAAATCTTGTTGTCGTCGGTGCTGAAGTCGCAGCCGGCAACGATCGCCGGCCCGCTCTTCGGCTGCAGGTCGAAGGCGGCGTCGCGGGTCGTCGCGTAGATGAAGTCGCCGTTGCCGGAGAAATGTTGGCCGAGCATCGGGCTCAAACCCGGGAGATCGTTCCGGGATTGCAACAGCACCTCGGTCGAGCCGAGGGTGCCGGCCGCCACCACCACGCGGTGGGCGTGCACCGAGCGCACCGGCTTCGGTTGATCGCTCGCAGGCTCCTCGTCCCCTTCGGTGAACCGGATCTCGAACAGGGGGCCCGGCTTGCGGATCGTCTGCACGAAATGCTCGGGATAGATCCGCGCGCCGTGCTGGCGGGCCACGGCGAGGTAGTTGAGGGTCAGCAGCTCGCGGGCGTTGACATTCCCCTCGAACGTCTCGGAGGCGGGGCAGCCCACGATGCAGTCGCCGCAATAGACGCAGCGCGTCTGCGGGATGCCGGCGGGAGTGGGCGCGGGCGCCTCCTCGGTGTGGACGGCGAGCGGCACCCACTTGGGCTCCCGGCGGGCGCGCCGCGAGGCGCGGGCGGCGTTCTGAAAGGCGATGCCGCGCGCCGGCATCCCCGCCACCGGGTTGGCAGAGACCGGCGCCGAGCGGATCATCGTGTCGGCGAGGTCGTAATAGGGATCGAGCACCCGGCGGTCGACGCCGGACGGCCAGCGGGGGTCCTCGAAGATCTCGGGATCGGCGCGCAGGCGGACGCCGAAATAGTGCAGCGAGCCGCCGCCCACGCCGATGCCGCGGATCACGTTCATGCCGTTCCCCTGATCGACCAGGAAATGGCCGTGCCGCAGCGTCCGCGTGCCGTGGCCCGTGGTCGTGAAAGACCCCTGCTCGACCGGATACTCCTTGCCTCGCTCCAGGATCGCCACCGACTTCCCCGCCTGGGCGAGGCGGCAGGCCACCGCCGCGCCGCCGAAGCCCGAGCCAATGACGACCACGTCAAACGTCTGATCCGCCGCGGATGCTCTGATCATGATCCCTCCTTGAGGCCCGGCGACGAGCCGCCGCGGCCTATCTTCGGAGGGGTAGTGGGACGAGGAGGGGAGCTATCGCAGGCTCAACGGCTCAGTCCTGTGCCTGCCTCTTCAATCGACGATGAACAGCTTCGCACCACCCTGCGTGACCGACCGGTGAGGCTCGGCGCCGTCGGCGACCTGGTAGCTCATTCCCGGGCGAAGAGTAAGGATGCGGCCGTCCTTGAGCTCGGTCTGGAGCTCTCCCTCGACGCAGAGCACGATGTGCCCCTTGGAGCACCAATGGTCCGCCAGGTATCCCGCCGAATACTCCACCATGCGGACGCGAAGGTCTCCAAACTGCCGGGTGCGCCAGAGCGCGCGCCCGGTCTCACCGGGATGCTCGGTGGGCTCGACGGTAGCCCAGTCGGTGACGCCAAAGGGGATATCCGATATTTGCATTGCAGTCTCCTTGCTAACCTTTTAGCCTCCGCAGCTCCCGCCACCGGCCATACTGCCCGGCTTTCGCGGGATCGGGATCCTCGTGCCCGTTCAGCCAGAAATCGAACCAGTCGACGGCGGATTCCTGGGAGAGGTACCGGTGGTATGGCCTTTTGAGGACGTGCGTGGCGTTCTCCCGCCGCAGCCACAACATCTCGACCGGCTTGTGCAGCCGGCTCAGGACGGCGTAGGGCTCGTACTGGCCCAGCAGCGACCAGCGCTCGAAGGCCGAGATGAGCAGCGGCGCCGCCACCTTGTCGAGGTTGAACGTGGGTGCGCTCTCTATCCAGCTCGCCAGCCCCTGATCCCAGGGGGGGCCGCCGTTGACCTTGTCCGTCATGTCCTGGAGCTCCGGGTCGCGGATGAAGATGTATTGCGTATAGCTCATCTCGTTGCCGTCGGTGATCGCCGCGGCGGCGAACAGGCGCGGGTCGTGGGTGAGCGCGTAGAGGGTGTGAAAGCAGGTGTAGCTGAACCCGATCACGCCGGCGCGCCGCGGATCGATCACTCCGTCCGCCGTCAGGCGCGCGACCGCCGACTGGAAACCGTCCAGTTGGAAGGGCGCGTCCGCCGCCGTGAAGACGTGCCGCGACGGCATGTCCATCTGCAGGACGACGACGCCCCGGGCCGCCAGCGCCCGGCCGCCGCTCCCCGTCGTGAAACGGCCATCGACGAAATAATGATCCAGATCGTAGCCGTGGGTCTGGATCACCAGCGGATAGCGCCGCTGGGGATCGTAGCCGGGGGGCAGGGCCAGGGTTCCGGCCCAGGGGACGCCGTTCTTGTCCTGCCAGCGGAAGAGGGACACCTTGCCGAGCGCCAGGCCGGCGAGCTGGGGGTTCGGGTCCCAGACGACCCGCAAGGCCGCATCGCCGTGGCGGCGTCCGGAGAGCACGGGAGAGCGGTCGAAGGCCTCCTCCACCGCCAGCTCCACGCCGTCGCCCGGGCCGGCCGCGGGAGGCGCCGGCTGCTTGATCCATTGACCGGAGCGCAGGCCGAACGTCTCCGGAGGGGGCGGCTGGCGAGACCCGGAGTAGATCAGCGTCAGATCCTCCTTGGCCGCGTCCCATTGGACGTCCTCGACGAGGTAGGACCTCGCCTGGCCAGCCGCCGGCAGCGTGAGCGGCAGCACGGACCGCGGCGCCTGGGTCGCGACGTCCACGGTGGCGATGGCCGGGCTCTTGGTCCCGGGAAGGAAGGTATCAGTGAGGATCGCGTTCCGGCCGTCGGCCGTCCAGAAGGCCTGGGTGGGCGCTATATAGCCGAGGTTGCGGCCGGCGGGCGCGTCGACGAGCGGCGAGGCCTCGCCGGTTTGCAGATCGACGCGCACGAACTGGAGAGGCTTGGCGAAGTTTTCGTCGGCCACGGCCCGCGGGTCTCCAGGCACCAAGCGGGGGATCCCCATCGACGGCTGCGGCGGATAGGCGTCCCATCCCGCGGGGACCTCGGGGACCGGCGCCACGGTGATCAGAGAGCTCTCGTCCGGCGCGATGGCGAGCGGCGGCGCAAGCGACCAGGAGGCGGGGAAGAGCCTCAGCGGCCGGCCCCGGAAGCGGAACGTGACCGGCAGCTCGCTCCCCTTGCGCCACACGTGCAGGGCCGTGGCCCGGCTGGACAGGGTTTCCCATTCCGCGTCCTCCAGGGCCGGCGGCTGCGGATACAGGAGCGCTTCGAGGCTCTTGGGCGACACGACCACCATCTCGTCTCCAGGCGGCGCTGGCGCGAGCGGGATCAGAGTGGTGTAGGCGATCGTGTCGCCCCGGATGTCGTACGCCGAAACGAAGGCATTGTCTCCGGAGATGGCCGTCAGGCTGCCGGTCCGCACGTCCACGATGAACAGCCGCTGGTACGGGCTCCCGTTCTTGCCCAGGAAGGCGATGCGAGTGGAATCCTCCAGCCAGCGGGCGCCCGAGAGGACCGCCGTGTTGGAGGTCGCGGCGACGGTGGCGACGGCTCGCGGCGCCGGACGGACGGCGGACTTGTGCAGGACGTAATCCTCCACGGCCCGGCGCTCGAAGAGCCAGATCGTCGATTCGATGC
>QHVW01000707.1 GCA_003223675.1 Acidobacteriota bacterium | reverse complement strand
GCGATCCCGCCCTCCTCAAACAGGCGCAGGACCTGTACAAGCCCGTCGCCGAGCTGGGCGCCAGGCAGGGTGAGCTGGGAGGCCGCCAGGGAGCGCTCGGCGGTCAGCAGGGAGCGCTGGGTGCCAAGCAGGGCGCCCTCGGAGCCGAGCTCGGGGCGATCGCGGCCGACCGTGCCCGCCGCGGCGGCGACGCCGACGACCGGGATCTCGAGCGGCGCGAGAAGGAGATCAACCGGAAGATGGAGGATCTGAGCCGTCAGATGGAGGATCTCAGCCGCCAGCAGGAAGCTTTGGGCAAGCAGCAGGAAGAGCTCGGCCGCCAGCAGGAGGCCGCCAGCGCCAGGGCCGACAAGGAATTCCACGAGCTGATGGACCGCGCCGTCCGGAGCGGAGCGGCACAGGAGGTGAGGTAGGCCCCGCCCGGGCATTGATGCCCGGGCCTACAACAACCCCGCCTCTCGGGCCCGGGCGATCGCCTGGGTCCGGTTGCGGGTCCCCAGCTTGGCGTAGATGTTCTCCAGGTGCTTCTTGACCGTGCTCGGCGCGATGAACAGCTTGCGGCCGGCGTCGGCGTTGGAGAGGCCGGTCGCGATGAGCTGCAGCACCTCGACCTCGCGCTCCGAGAGCGGCTCCGGCAGATCCTGCGAGGGTGCGCGGGGCGGCGCGGCCGGCTCGGGTGGAGTCTCCTCGCCGAAGACCGCGGCCAGACGGCGGGCATAGGCGGGGGAGACGGCCCCCGGCGCCGCCTGCCGGATCAGACGGCCGAGCCCGGGCCCCTCGTCCACGAAGATCCGCACGAACCCCTCCGGCTCGGCCAGTGCCAGGGCGCGGCGTAGACCGGCCAGGGCGGTATCCCGCTCCCCGCGGGAGTCGCGGACGAGCGCCTCCAGGGTCAGGATCTCGATCACCGAGCGGACGCGGCCCATCCGTTCCGCTCTTTCCAGGGCGTCGGCGAGCAGCTCGAGGGCGGTGCCGGCGTCCCCCTGCGCGACCAGGATGCGGGCAACGATCAGGTAGGGAAACTCGCGGCGGTGAAGCCCGGGAAGCTTCTCCTCGAATCCGTCGCGCCAGCCGGAGAGGAGGCCGAAATCCCGCGCCCAGCGGGTGGCGGCTTCGAGCGCTGCGGGGTCCCCCTCGATGCGGCTCTGCGCGATCTGGATGCCCGCGCGGAGGAGGTGGATGAGGGCGATCCAGCCCGGCTGGCCGGTGCGCTGCATGATCTCCTCGGCCCGGTCGAGGGCGGCGAGAGCGCCGGGGAAGTCCTCCAGAGACTGGAGCACGCGCGCCATGTAGAGGCTCCCCACCAGCAGGCCGTTGGCGATCTCCCCCCGTTTGCCCAGCTCCCAGGCCCGGCCGGCGAGCTCCACGGCGGCCGGCAGGTCGTCGTGCTCCCGCTGGATCTCGGCCAGGATGCCGTGCGCCATGGCCGCGCCGGGGGAATTCCTGCCGCCGTGCTCCTCGGCCCAGCGCAGCGAGCGGCGGGCGAGGTCGGCCGCCTCGCGCAACCGGCCGCGGGCGATCTGGATTTCGGCCAGGTGCCACTCGGCGCCCAGCACGCCGAAGGTGTTGCCGGCCCGCTCGCTGGCCGCCCGCGCCTCCTCGAACGCCCGCTCGGCTCCCGTCAGGTCGTCCGTGGTCAGATAGGCGGTGCCGAGCTCCAGCGAGAGGAGACCGCGCAGGAGATGGCCGTCCTCCTCCAGGCGCGCGAAGGCCCGCTGGTAGAGATCGATCGCCTCGCGGGTGTGCCCGGCGGAGCGGGTGAGCAGGGCACGCAGGGTCAGCAGGTGGGCCTCCGGCTCCGGTCCCGGCGCATCTCCCAAAGCCCGCTCGGCCGTCCGCACCTGGGCCTCGGCTTCCTT
>QHVW01000706.1 GCA_003223675.1 Acidobacteriota bacterium | reverse complement strand
GGCCAAGCCGACCAAGTCAGCTCTTTTCTGATAGCTGTGCAATTTCCGAGACAGCGGGGGTTAGGCCCTGTTCTACTCAACTCCGAATCTTGTCTTCAGGCGCTCGACAGTATGATCCCACTTCGGCGAACGTGAGCGAGCGACCGAGTTTTGGTTCCCGAAGAAACCCATTCTCGTGAATGGCCTGCGTCGAGTCAACAGTCTTCGACCACTAGCGAGGGTTAACCGCGCTCCACACGAGTAGGATTCTCCTCATCGGCTTCCTTCTGTGCAAGAACCGATTCCCATGCCCTCCGCTTCCATTCTATCGAATGCCGTAGCTTACTGGGTCGGAACTTGGAAGAGTAAAGGCCGAACAGCAAGAGCAAAGCCCCGTTCAAACTAAGTATCAGTCCTTCTCGGAGAGTGCCACGATAACTCAAGAGGGTCTGTGGCAAATCTGCCCGTACCATGAGTATGAGTGCTACCAGTGCAGCAAGAGAAAGGTGGAAGTAGAAGATCGGGCCATAGTAAGCCATGCTATCATACTGCCGGATATCGGCATTCATCTCGGGAGGCTCCACTTCTCCCTTCTCCACCAGAAAGCACCAATAACGATAAGCACGGAGAGCAGACTCCCACCGAGGTGCGGAAAAGTTATCGCTCTCATGAACCAACTGAATATAAGCCACAATCCGAGCGTTGCTCTCAAGGCGGTTGAAGGTGAACCATAGGTTGAACGCAAGTATCGCCAGGAAAGGTAAAGAGAGGGCTCCGAGAACTTCCTTTTGCGTGAGCGTGAGCGCCGCCGTAAGCGTGGCTGTCACGATAAGCAGAGGCCGCTCGAACACAAACTTCCGGTTCATCTCGAGTTCTTGTCTCAGGAATCGGTATTCCTCAGTTCTCGTATCGCTCAAACCAAGTCTCCTAGACGTTCGACCATTTGGCGGTTAACGCCTCGAAAGCTCACCGCGCGGCAAACGCGCAGAGCGCAGTTGCCGTCCGGTGGAGCGCTGGGCGGCCTATCTTTGTTTACCATCTTCGCGTCTAGCTTCTCAGCTTCGATCTAAGAAGAAATCGCCGTTTAGAATGTCAGTGCCAACTTCTCTGAGTGCTCTTGCGTACTCCCGGATCTGAAGCCTCTGGTTTGTCTGGAGTCCGAAAAACCATGGAAAAAGAGAATGCACAAGAACCCTTAGGCATCCTATGTCCATGTAGTTGCGAAGCGGGAAGTCCGGTTGTCGAATCGCGAACAGGTTGAGAAGATTGTACATATTCTCTAGATTATATTTCTTCGGAACCGGCTCCTTTCGGTCAAAGAACACGTCAGTCCAACTTCCATATCCACTTCCTCTGATCATGATTCTTGTCGTTGCATTCTCAAAGCGCATCACGAATTGATCGAAGGGATCTGTAGGCTCACTCGCGGGGAGCTCTACGAAGCCATAATCCAACAGGTAGTGAAATGCATCACGGCATTCTTTTTTAAACTCATCCAAGCTAGGCGGCTTCATTCTGCGGCTCATCAGTTGCACCCCGGAGCAACCGCTGCTTGGCTAGGCACCACCATAGCGGTCACGGTTTCCGTGAGCTTACTATGTTTTGACCAAAAGCTATGGAACTTTCTCAAGGCACAACCTTTCGATCAACGACAACAGAACCAGGACGCCCAACGCTGCGCAATTCAGCGGCGCCGATCAAAGGCCACCGCCGATCTCGAAGCCACGACCACCCATATGCCTCCACCGCTGATGATAACTCACGCGTCCGCTGCAGTTGCTGGGATACTGATTTGAGGCCCCCTCCAGCCTACCACCACGGTAGGCTGTTGGCTGAGACGACCAAGAAAGGAGGCCTCGATGAGATTCTACACCCGACAACATGTTCACTACTGTGGTATCGACCTCCACGCTAGCAGCCTCTATGTCTGTATCTTGGACCAGAAAGGCGAAACCCTGGTGCACAGGAAGCTGCCCTGCGACCGAGAGAAGCTGCTGAACACCCTGGCTCCCTACCGCCCTACCGAGAGGACCTGGCTGGGGCAGGTCCCTGGCACCTCTTCCCGGGGCACCTCTTCCCGGGAACATCACGTACGCCGATGCGCTTCATCGCATTTCCGCTGTCGGCCCCCCTTGTTCGACGGCATGCTCAGATCTACCGCCGTATCATGCCGATCGCCCGCAGCCACGTCTCCACGAGCTGCGGCCATCCCAAGATGGGCGATTCTGTCGGCCGCAGCCCAAACGCATGCCCGCCCTTCGGATACAAGTGCATCTCCGCGGGAACGCCAGCCTTCTCTGTCTCCCCTGCCACATGCGCTACATACAAAGGCCAGCAGACAGCCTGAAAGAGCGAGTATAAGGCGGGAAGTTCTTCTCTTCATTATGGGACCAGCGATGCTGACTGTTTTAGAGAGGCCACCGATTGCGAAGCCCCGGAGGGCCGACAGGTGTCCAGGTTGATGGTCGATCCTGTCGCCCCTGCCGGGGCTCGGGAGGGGGCTGGGATGCCGGTCCCTGGGGTTGACACCCCAGGCTGGGCAGATTCCGGCCCTTCCAGGGCGGTAGCGAAGAGGCCGGCCCCGGTTTCCCCATCGGCGGGCGGGATCCTCAAA
>QHVW01000391.1 GCA_003223675.1 Acidobacteriota bacterium | reverse complement strand
CGCTCGCCCGCAGGCTCCGTCCGGGCGTGGCCGTGCTGACCGGCACGGCTCTGGGATTGCTGCTCGCCACCAAGTACATCGGCGTCCTGTTCGTGCCACCGGTCCTGGCCGTGACCGCTCTCGCCGTCTGGATCGAATGGACCGAGCGGCGGCGCCAGGAGCCGGCGGAGCGCCCCCGCGCCCTGAGCCTCCTGGAGATCGCCCTGGCGCTCGTCGTCGCCATGGCGGTCAGCGGCGGCTATACCTATCTGCGGAACGCGGTGACGACGGGCAATCCGATCTTCCCCGCACCGTTGAGCGTCTTCGGCCTGGAGGTCTTCCCGGGCTGGGGGGGCGTCTCGACCGCGGAGAAGGTGTCGGCGCCGGAATTCAAGATCGACGTCTGGGAATTCCTCACGCGCCGGTCGAAGCTCTTCGGCTCCTACTTCCCGTTCACTCTGTTGCCGGCCGCCCTCCTGGCGCCGCTCCTGGCCCTCTGGCGCCGCCGGTGGCTGGCGGCGCTGGCGCTCGCGCTGGCGACGGTGTTTTTCCTGGAATTCCTCTACCTGATGGCGGACCACCGGGACATCCGCTACTTCCTGCCGGCGGTCGCCCTCGCCGCCGTGGCCTTCGCCTGGCTCCTGGAGGAGATCGGTCCCCGGGCGATCCCGATGCGTGACGTCGTGCTGGCGTGGATCGCCTTCCAGTCCAGCCGGAACGTCACGGAGCCGGGAGCGGTGGGGATCCTGCTGGTGGTCGTCCTGGGAGTGCTTCTGGAGAGGATGTGGTGGAGAGGGCGGGAACGAGCCCCATCCCTGCATTCCTGGATTCACCACTGGGGATGGCTCGCGGCGGCGGGGACGGTCTTGATCGCCGCCGTGCCGATGGGATGGGCGGTCGGCAATTATCAGGTGAAGAAATTCTCCCACCCCAAGATGGCCGGGCCGCTCGCCCTGGAGCGGATCGTGGGGCCCCGCGGAGCGCGGATCGCCTACGCGGGGTACAACCAGCCCTACTTCTTCTTCGGCCGCCGCTTCCAGAACGATCTCCAGATCGTGCCGCGCAACCGGATGCTCGACGCCCAGTACTACTCCTGGGGGATGGAGGTCCGGGACCCCTACGTGGAGGGCACCTACCGCCGCTGGCAGGAGTCCCTGTTGGCGAGAGGAATCGAGTACGTGGTGATCGTCCGCGGCCCCTGGGAGGAGCCGGAAGGGCGATGGGTCTCCCGGCGGACGGAGGGTTTCGCGCTGGCCTGGGCGGGCGGGGGTGTGGAGATCTGGCGGGTGCTCGACGTCCAACCGCCGGACCCCCGATAGAATCCCCGCGCCATGCCGAGCCCTCCCCCTTCTCTGCCGACGATCGCCGTTGACCTCCGCGCCCTGGTTCCCACGATCACCGGCATCGGCGTCTACACCCGCTCGCTGCTGCTGGCGCTCGCCGCGCGGGGAAATTTCCGCTTCGTGGGCATGGCCCACCGGCCGCCGCGCGGGGCCGAGGAGCTGCAGGAAGCGGGGATCGCCCTGGAGCATCATGGCGCGCCGCTGGGGGTGATCTGGCAGCAGCTCAAGCTGCCGCGGCGGCTGGCGAAGGGAGATATCGACCTCTTCTGGTCGCCGCTGATCACGCTCCCCCTGCGCTGCCCGGTGCCGGCGGTGGCCACGGTCCACGACCTTACGGTGCTGCTCTACCCCGAGGCGCACACGCTCAAGGTGAGAGCGAGCCTGCTGCCGTTCCTGCGCCCCTCCTTCGAGGGGGCGCGGCGGCTGGTGACGATCTCCGAAGCCACGGCGCGGGACCTCGCGTTCCACTTCCCCCAGTGCGCGGAGGAGATCCGGGTGGTCTACCCCGGAATCGATCCCGAATTCCGGCCGGGGGAGCGGGCGGAGATCGCGGCCACGCGGCGGGAGCTCAAGGCCCCGGAGGGGTACATCCTCTATGCCGGCACCGTGGAGCCGCGCAAGAACCTCGGGCGGCTGCTCGACGCCTGGACGGCCCTGAAGAGCGAGGATCCGCAGATGCCGCCGCTCGTCCTCGCCGGCCCCCACGGCTGGGGGAGCGAGCGGCTGGCCCGGCGCATCCAATCGTTGGCGCCCGAGGGGGTGATCGCGGTCGGCCGCGTCGAGCGGGAGCGGCTGGTGCGGATCTTCCAGGCGGCGCGGATCTTCGTCTACCCCTCGCTCTACGAGGGGTTCGGCTTCCCCGCCGCCGAGGCGCTCGCCTGCGGCGTGCCGGTGATCACCTCGGACAGCTCCAGCCTGCCCGAGGTGGTGGGGGACGCCGGTCTGCTCGTCGATCCGGAGGATTCCGGCGCCATCGCCGGCCGGATCCGGTATCTCCTCGATCATCCGGACAAGGCGGTGGATCTCGCCGCGCGGGGCATCGCGCAGGCCGCCCGTTTCCGCTGGGATCGCGCCGCGGCGGAGATGGAAGAGGTGTTTTCCCAGGCGCTCGGATAGAATTCCGGCGATTCAAGCCCTCCGGAGACCGTTTTGCCCTATACGATCGGCATCGACGCGCGCAAGATTCAGGATTTCGGCATCGGCACCTACGTGCGGAACCTGATCCGCTCGCTCGCCGCCATCGACTCCGAGAACCGGTACGTCCTGCTGGCCAAGCCGGCGGACGGCGACGCCCTCCGCGATCTGCCGGAGAATTTCCAGGTGGCGCTCGAGAGCTCGCCGGTCTACTCGGTGCGCGAGCTCATCGCCCTCTCCTGGCACCTCTACCGGCGCAAGCTCGACCTCTATCACTCGACCCATTACGTGTTGCCGGCCTGGGTGGGCTCGAAGGTGGTGGTGACGATCCACGATATCATCCACCTCCTCTACCCGGAGTTCCTGCCGAGCAATTTCGCCTTTCTCTACGCCCAGCGGATGATCCGTCGCAGCCTCAACCGGGGGGACCGCATCATCGCCGTCTCCCAGAACACCAGATCGGACCTGATGAAGCACTTCGACGTCGACGGCGGCAAGATCCAGGTGGTCTACAACGGCGTCGAGGACATCTTCCGCCGGCGCCTCCCGCCCGAGGAGCTGCAGCGCTGGCAGCGGGACCTCGGGATCTCGCCTCCCTACCTCCTCTTCGTGGGCAACCCGGCCAAGCCGCACAAGAACCTCGACACGGTAGTGCAGGCCTACGCGCGGGCCCGGCGCATGGCGCAGTTCGACGCGCCGCTGATCTGCGTGGGGAGCCGCGAGGGGTCGGAGTTCAAGATCCGCCAGCGGGCCGAGTACTTAGGGGTCGGCGACAGAGTCCGCCTGCTCGGCCATGTGGCCCACGAGGCGCTGCCGGCCATCTACCAGGGAGCGACGCTCTTCCTCTACCCCACACTCTACGAGGGGTTCGGGCTGCCGGTGATCGAGGCGATGGCCTCGGGGGTGGCGGTGATCACCTCCAACACCTCGGCCCTCAAGGAGATCGCCGAGGGGTACGCGGCGCTGGTCGATCCGCTCGACCTCGACGGCATGGCGAAGGCGATCGCCCACCTGATGGGGAGCCCCGAGCGCCGCGCCTCCTACGGCGAGCTCGGGGCTCGCCGCGCCGAGGAGTTCCGCTGGGACCAGACGGCGCGGCAGACGCTGGACATCTACCGCTCGGTCATTGAGGGAAAGTATCGAGGGGAAGTAGCGCCGTGATCGCGCCGACGCCGTCCAGGCCCTTCCCCATCCCCGCCCCGGCCCCTCCGCAGCCGCGGGTGGCGCTGGTGCACGACTGGCTGACCGGCATGCGGGGAGGGGAGAAGGTGCTGGAGGCGCTGGCCGGGCTGTTCCCCGGCGCTCCGCTCTTCACCCTCTTCCACTTCCCCGGCAGCGTCAGCCCGGCGATCGAGTCGCACCCGATCCGCACCAGCTTCCTCCAGCGCGCGCCGGGCATCCGCAACCACTACCGCAGATACCTGCCGTTCTTCCCCGCCGCCATCGAGGAGCTCGACCTCTCGGGATTCGACCTCGTGGTCAGCTCCAGCCACTGCGTGGCCAAGGGGGTGATCGCGCCGCCGGACGCCTGTCACGTCTGCTACTGCCATACGCCCATGCGCTATGCCTGGGACCAGGAGCACGCCTACTTCCCCGACCGCAAGGGGCTCAAGGCCCGGCTGCGCTCGCTGACCCTCTCGGCCCTGCGCGCCTGGGACGTTTCGTCCGCGGCGCGCGTACACTACTACGTAGCCAACTCCCGTTTCGTGGCGCGGCGCATCCAGACCTACTACGGCCGGCCGGCCGAGGTGGTCCATCCGCCGGTCAACGTGGAATTCTTCACCCCGGGGACGGCGAGCGGAGAGGTCAGAAAGTGGGGGGATTACTGCCTGATGGTCTCGGCGCTCGCCCCCTACAAGAAGGTCGAGGTGGCGATGGCGGCCTGTGAGAAGCTGGGCCTGGAGCTGCGGATCGTGGGCGAGGGGCCCGAGCGCGAGCGGCTGGCGGGGATGGCCGGCCCGCGCACCCAGCTCCTCGGCAACGTCGCTCCCGAGGAGCTGCGGGACCTCTACCGGGGGGCCTTCCTCTTCCTCCAGCCCGGGGTGGAGGACTTCGGCATCGCCTCCGTGGAGGCGCTCGCCTGTGGCACGCCGGTGGTGGCCGTGGCCCGCGGCGGCATCCTCGACGTGGTCGACGACGGCCGTCACGGGGTGCTCTACCCGGACTGGGAGGGGCCCCAGGCCCTCCGCGACGCGATTGACAAAGCGCGCCGGATGGGATTCAATCCATTGGACCTGCGCGATCGTGCCGAGTCGTTTTCAGTCGTACGATTTACCGATCGCATGAAATCTCTTGTTTCTCGTCGGTTTCCTAGCTGAGGGTGCCGCACCTTTGATCCAAGAACGCCACCGGAAGACGGCCGGACTCTATCTCTTCACCGATCTCGCGGCGACGCTCGCAGCGTTCCTCGCCGCCTGGCTGCTGCGTTTCGAGGTCGAGGTCATCCCGGTCACCAAGAACGTGCCGGACTTCGGCCCGTATCTGCGCCTGGTGCCGATCGTCCTCGTCCTCTGGCCGGTGGTCTTCTACTTCCACGGCCTCTACCAGAGCCGGCGGGGGCGCAGCCGCGTCGACGAGGTGCTCACCATCGTCCTCGCGGTCTTCCTCGCCACCGTGCTGCTCTCGGTGGTGATCGCCTGGTACCGCCCGCCGGCGGCGCCCGGCAGCACCGAGTACTTCACCTACAGCCGCGCCTTCCTGGGCCTCTTCGCGCTGATGGATTTCGCGCTGGTCGCCACCACCCGCATGGTGACGCGCTCGGTGCTGCGGCGCGTGCGCAGCTCGGGGCACAACCTGCAGCGCATTCTCGTCGTGGGCGCCGGGCTGCTGGGCCGCGAGATCACCACCAAGATCCTCGCTCACCGCGAGATGGGCTTCGAGGTGGTCGGCTTCCTGGATGACGACGCCGGCAAGCAGGGCGCGATGATCTGCGGCGTGCCCGTGCTCGGCACCACCAGGCAGGCGGAAGAGGTGCTGGAGGCGCAGCGCATCGATCAGGTCTTCCTCACGCTGCCGCTGGAGGCGCACAAGAAGATCCTCCAGCTCCTCGACCTCATGGCCCGCGAATGCGTCGAGATCAAGCTGGTGCCCGACATCCTCCAGTACGCCACCATCAAGGCCGCGCTGGAGGACGTCGACGGCACGCCGGTGATCAACCTCTCGCAGATGCCGCTCCAGGGTTGGAACAGCATGATGAAGCGGGGGATGGATCTGGCGATCGCGCTCGCCGCGCTGATCGTGCTGCTGCCCATCCTGCCGCTGATCGCGCTCGCCATCTGGATCGAGGACCGCGGCCCCGTCTTCTACCGCCAGGAGCGCATGGGGCTCGACGGCCGCTCGTTCATGATCGTGAAGCTCCGCTCGATGCGCGTCAACGCCGAAGCGTCGAGCGGTCCGGTGTGGGCGATCAAGGACGATCCGCGCCGCACGCGCGTCGGCCAATTCCTGCGCGCGTGGTCGCTCGACGAGTTGCCGCAGATCTGGAACGTGCTCACCGGCGACATGTCGATCATCGGCCCGCGCCCCGAGCGGCCGACGTTCGTGCGCGAGTTCAAGCACAAGATCCCGCGCTACATGCTGCGCCACCGCGTGAAGTCCGGCATCACCGGCTGGGCCCAAGTGCATGGCTGGCGGGGCAACACGTCGATCAAGAAGCGCATCCAGTACGACCTCTACTACATCCAGAACTGGTCGCTCTCGCTCGACTTCAAGATCCTCTGGATGACGCTGCGCTACGCGCTGCGGCTCAACGCCTACTAGGCACCTCTCAGCAAACCCTTATTCCACGGGCTTTCGCGCGCGCTCCGAAGAAACCTCGGGCGGCGCGCGAGCGCGTCCGCCGCGCATGCCGCGGCTCTCTCGTGCCCGCCTTCGGTCACGCCACTACTTCTTGCGGCGTAAAAACTCTTGACGCCCAAGATCTTGTGGGCGTAACCTAATTGCCATACCACTGCCCTGCGGGGCATCTTTTAAAAGGAGACTTCGAAATGGGTGACGCCACGATGAGCAAACCGGCGAAGAAAGCCACGGCCAAGAAGACCACCGCCAAGAAAGCGGCGGCCAAGAAGCCCGCCGCCAAGAAGGCTGCGGCGAAGAAGCCCGCCGCCAAGAAGACCAAGACCGTGACCGCCGCCAAGAAGCCCGCTGCCAAGAAGGCGACGGCCGCGAAGAAGGTGACCGCGAAGAAGCCTGCGAAAAAGACGGCCAAGAAGGCCGCCAAGAAGTCCTGACAGGCTCGATTCAGTCGGCAGGCTCGAGAGAGATGTACGTGAGGCGACGTTCTGGTTCTTACCGGGGCTTCTGTTGTCGGTCGACCTCTGCGGTATTCGTCTCCAGCGTCGCCTAGCACGGAGCAGGTCGCCCTCGTCGGGACGGACGATGCGCGCGGGGTAGAGATCGGCGTCGCCAACCTCTTCGAGCACGGCGTGGAGCGCGTCGGCCTTCTCTTCGCCGGCGGCGAGGAAGAGCACCGCGGCGGCGCGATTGAGCACCGGCGGCGTCAGGGTGATGCGGAAGGTCTGGAGCTTCTCGACCCAGGGCGCGACGACCCAGCGCTCGCTCTCGTGGAGGGCGGGCGAGCCGGGAAAGAGCGAGAGGGTGTGCCCCTCGGGACCGAGCCCGAGGAGCACGAGATCGAAACGCGGCAAGGCTTCGGGAGCGCCGGCCGGCGGCGAAAAGAACCGCCGCAGCTCCGCCTCGTACTGCGTGGCGGCGGCCGCGGCGTCTTGGTTTTCGGCGAGGATGCGGTGGACGTTCTCCGCCGGGATCGCCATCGGATCGAGCAGAGTCTCTCGCGCCATGCGGTAGTTGCTGTCGGCGTGATCGGGCGGCACGTGGCGCTCGTCGCCCCAGAAGAAATGGATCGCGCTCCACGGCATGCGCGCGCGGTAGAAATCGCTCGCCAGCAGCTCGTAGACCGTGCGCGGCGTCGAGCCGCCGGCGAGCGCCCAGGTGAAGCGGCCGTGATCGCTCACGGCCTGGTGCGCGGCGAGAGCGATCTCCTCCGCCGTGGCGCGCATCAGCTCGGAGACGCCGTCGAAGACCCGCACCTCGTTCGATGTCCCGCTCAATTCCGCCATTTCCGTCCATCCTTCTGAATGAGGTCGTCGGCCTCTTTCGGTCCCCACGTGCCGGCGGCGTAGTTGGGGAAATTGCGCGGCGCGAGCGCCTTCCACACGTCGAGGATCGGCGTCACCACGCACCATCCGGCCTCCACCATGTCGCTGCGATGGAAGAGCGTCGAGTCGCCGAGCATGCAGTCGTAGAGGAGCGTCTCGTAGCCGGTGTGCGCCTGGCGGCCGAAGTAGTCCTCGTACTGGAAATGCATCCGTACCGTGCCGAGGCGCAGCGCCGGCCCCGGCACCTTGCCCTCGAAGCGCAGCGAGATCCCCTCGTCCGGCTGGATCTTGATCACCAGCAGATTGGGATTCAAGCGCTCGACCGGCGTGTCGCGGAACAGCATCAGCGGCGCGCGCTTGAACTGGATGGCGATCTCGGAAACCCGCTTGGGAAGCCGCTTTCCGGTGCGCAGGTAGAACGGCACGTCGGCCCAGCGCCAGTTGTCGACGAACAGCTCCAGCGCCGCGAACGTCTCGGTGGTGGAATGCGGCGAGACCGATCTCTCGGCGCGGTAGGCGGGCACGCGCTCGCCGTCCATCACGCCGTCGCCATATTGCCCGCGCACGGTGTAGCGCAGCACGTCCTCGGGCGAAAAGGGACGGATCGCGGAGAGCACCTTCACCCGCTCGTCGCGCACGGAGTCGGCGGCGAAGGAGACCGGCGGCTCCATGCCGATCAGCGCGAGGAGCCGGAACATGTGGTTCTGCACCATGTCGCGCAGCGCTCCCGCCTCCTCGTAGTAGGCGCCGCGCCCCTCCACGCCCACGGTCTCGGCGACGGTGATCTGCACGTGATCGACGTAGCGGCGGTTCCAGATCGGCTCGAAGATGCCGTTGGCGAAGCGGAACGCCATGATGTTCTGCACCGTCTCCCTGCCGAGGTAGTGATCGATGCGGAAGATCTGGCGCTCGCGCAGCACCTCGCGGATCCGGCGGTTGAGGTCGCGCGCCGATTCGAGGTCGTGCCCGAACGGCTTCTCGATGATCACGCGCCGCCAGCTCTCCCCCTCCTCGCGCAGCAGCCCCACGTCGCCGAGCTGCTTCACGTAGTCGTCGAAGGCGCTGGGCGGCACCGCGAGGTAGAAGAGGTAGTTGCCGCTGGTGCCCAACTCGTCGTCGAGCTGTGAGAGCGTATCGGCCAGCCCTTTGAACGTCTCGGGTTTTTCGGGGTCGAGCTGCACGTAGCGCAGCCGTTGAATAAGCCACTCCAGCCGGCGCTCGTCGACGTCGGTGGTGGCGAATTCCCGCAGGTCCTGCTCCATGCGGTGGCGGAGCTCGTCGTCCGAAAGCTGCGAGCGGCCGACGCCGACGACGGCGAATCCATCGGGCAGCAAGCCGTTGACGATCAGGTTGTAGAGCGCGGGGATGAGCTTGCGCTTGGTGAGGTCCCCCGTGGCGCCGAAGATCACCATCGCGCACGGCGGCGCGGGCTGGGCCACCCACTCCTCCGCCCGTTCCAGCTCACCTTCCACCGACGCGGGGAGGGTCATGAGCCCTCCTTCTTTCCGGCTTTGGGCCGCAGCTCCACGTGGCCGCCGAACTTGAAGCGCATGGCCGAGAGCACCTTCTCGCCGAAGGTGTTCTCCTGGCGCGAGCGGAAGCGATCGAACAGCGACGAGGCGAGCACGTGCACGGGCACGGCCTCCTCGATGGCCGCCATCACCGTCCACCGCCCCTCGCCCGAGTCCTGCACCGCGCCGGTGTATTCGGAAAGATCGGGATTCTCGGCGAGCGCGCTGGCGGTGAGGTCGAGCAGCCAGGAGGAGACCACGCTGCCCCGCCGCCAGAGCTCGGCGATATCGGCGAGGTCGAGATCGTAACGGTGCCCCTCGGGCAGGCTCTCGGAGGTGGCGTTGCGGAAGATGTCGAACCCCTCGGCGTAGGCCTGCATCAGGCCGTACTCGATGCCGTTGTGGATCATCTTCACGAAATGGCCGGCGCCCACGGGCCCGCAGTGCAGGTACCCCTGCTCGGCCGTGCTCTGCTTCCCCTCGCGCCCCGGCGCGGGCGGCACGTCGCCGCGTCCCGGGGCGAGCGTCTTCCAGATCGGATCGAGCCGCTCGACCACCTCGCGTGCGCCGCCGATCATCAGGCAGTAGCCGCGCTCCAGCCCCCAGACGCCGCCGCTGGTGCCGGCGTCGACATAGAAGACCCCCTTCTCCGCCAGCATGCGCGAGCGCCGCACGTCGTCCTTGTAATAGGAGTTGCCGCCGTCGACGATGGCGTCCCCCTT
>QHVW01000705.1 GCA_003223675.1 Acidobacteriota bacterium | reverse complement strand
CATGCGCAGGATGCGGCCGTCCAGCTCCACCAGCAGCAGGGGGAAGGCGATGGCGTCGAAGGTCAGCCGCCACTCCAGGGCGGAACGGCTGATCAAACGCTGGAGCTCGGCCGGGTGCTCCTCGTCGGTCGTCATGTGTCCTCGTCTGTGGAACTGGTCGGCTCGCATAGTATATCTCCAGGGAACGGGCCATGAGGGACGAGGACGAGGAGGACGGCGAGGATTTTTCCCCCGGGCTGGAGCCGGTCGAGCTGCCGGTCACCGACGTGCTCGACCTGCACAGCTTCCGGCCGGCCGAGGTGGCGGACGTGGTGCGGGAGTACCTCGACGCGGCCTATGAGAAGGGGCTCCGCGAGCTGCGGATCATCCACGGCAAGGGGATCGGGGTGCAGCGCCAGACGGTGCGCACCCTGCTCTCGCGGGACTCCCGAGTGGAGGCGTTCGGCGACGCGCCGATGGAGGCGGGGAGCTGGGGGGCGACGTGGGTAAGGATGCGATGATGTTGCGTCAACCCAGCCCCTTCCAGGCATTTATGCCACAGATTCCACACATGTTTGCCCTCTGGGGCCGCCTGCCCTCCGAAGCCTCACCCTCGGTCCCTCTCCACTTCGTGGAGAGGGAGGGCCCAGAGATCCAGCGTTGTGATGTTCGGCAGGTTAGCTCAGCCAGGTTCCCCCTCTCCACGAAGTGGAGAGGGGGCCAGGGGGTGAGGCCTCGAAGGGCAGGACGCACCGGTCAAGGAGGAGCCTAGAGACCCCCATGCTCTCCACCCTCCTCAAAGCCTGGCGCCGCGGCCGGCGGCGGCTCTCCGGGCACCCCCGGCCGCGGACGCAGCTCGTCTATGGCCAGGGGTATCAGGTCGACCTTTCCGGCGTGGCCTACGACTTCCAGCGCGGCGAGCGCATTCTCGCCTTCCTCGACGGCGCGGGGCTGATCGACCGCGAGGACGTCCATACGGCCGAGCCGATCCCCTACCGTTATCTGCGCCGGGTCCACGACGACGAGTACCTGCTCTCGCTCACCCGGCCGGGGGCCCTGCTGCCGATCGTCGGCTTCGAGCTGCCGGAGGCGCTCGCCGAGCGGGTGCTGGTGTCCCAGCGCACCATGGTGGGGGGGACCCTGGCGGCGACCCGCCTGGCGCTCGCCTCCCGCCGGACCGCCGTGAGCCTGGGCGGGGGCCTCCACCACGCCTTCGCCGCCAAGGGGGAGCGCTTCTGCGTCTACAACGACGTGGCGACCGCCATCGCCGACCTGCGCGCCCACGGCAATCAGGCCCGCGTGCTGGTGGTCGACCTCGACCTCCACGACGGCGACGGCACCCGCTCGCTGTTCGCCGCCGATCCGTCGGTCCACACCTTCTCGATCCACAACTACACCTCGGACGACGTCCAGGCCACGGAGGCAACGGCGATCGCGCTGGGGAGCGGCGTGGGGGACGACGTCTATCTGGACGCCGTGCGGTCGAGCCTGCCGCCGGTGGTGGAGCGGTTCGCGCCCGAGATCGTCTTCTATCTCGCCGGCTGCGATCCGGCGGCGGACGACCAGATCGGCGACTGGAAGATCAGCGCCGGCGCGATGCTGGAGCGGGACCGCTTCGTCCTCTCCTGCGTCCGGCCGGGCGCCCGCAAGCTGCCGCTGGTGATCGTGCTCGCCGGCGGGTACGGCCTCAACGCCTGGCGCTACAGCGCCCGCTTCCTCTCCACCCTGTTCAACCGCGGGCAGCCCGTCGAGCCCCCCAGCACGGAGGAGCTGCTGCTGACCCGCTACCGGAGCTTGGCGCGCGAGCTCCACGAGCACGAGCTGACCGGCGAGCCGCGGCAGGACGACTGGGGGCTCTCGGCGGAGGACCTCGCCGGCGCCCTCGGCGGCCCTCGTCCCCCGCGGCGCCTGCTCGGCTTCTATTCGATACAGGGGCTGGAGCTCACCCTGGAGCGGGCCGGCCTGCTGGAGCGGATCCGCAATCTCGGCTTCCTCCACCCCACCCTGGAG
>QHVW01000704.1 GCA_003223675.1 Acidobacteriota bacterium | reverse complement strand
ACGGAACGCCACACCCGCCATCGCCACCTCACCATTTGTCGCCGGAACTGGAAATTGCTACCATCCCGCTCCGATGACACTCGCCTCCACGCTCGAACGCTTCGTCAACCCGAAGGTCCGCAAACGCGGCATCCACTACTTCCGGGGGAAACGGGTCCGGCTGACCGCCTGCGGCCCGGAGACGGCTGAGGCCGTCGTCTCCGGCACCAGCGAGTACGACGTCCTCCTGACCCGTGATTCCCAGGGCCTGCGGGTCTCCTGCTCCTGTCCCTTCTCCGGCCGCGGCGAGCCGTGCAAGCATCTCTGGGCGGCCATCCTGGAGGTGGACGCCAAAGGCGGCTTGCAAGGCGCCAACGGTGCCGGAGCCCAGAAGCTGACGGTGGTCCCCCTACCGGAGGATCGCCAGAGCGCCCCCAGGAAAGTACCCGCTCGCAAGGAGCCGTCCCGTCCCGCTCCCCGCGCCGCCACGGCTCCCCGGCCTCCGGCCTGGCGCGAGGCCTTGCAGAGGCTCACGACTGCCGTCTCTCCCCCGTTGCCGGCCACCGAAAAGGAGTTTCTGTATCTGCTGGACGTGCCAGCCACCCTCCGCGGCCGGCAGATCGTCCTGGAGATGCTGACCGGCCGCAGGAAGCGCGACGGCTCCTGGAGCAAGCAGATCTCCCGGCTCTCCCTGAACCGCGGTCAAATTCCGGCCGTCTCCGATCCCATCGACCGCAAGATCCTTTCGCTGATCGCCGGGGCGAGCCAGAACGACCAATGGCAGTGGTATCTGCCCAGCGCCTCCTCCCCGCTCCCGTCGCCCTGCGAGATTCCGCATGCGACGGCGGACGTCCTGCTCCCTCTGCTCTGCGCCACCGGACGGTTCTGGGCGCGTTTCCGTCCCACCCTCGAGCTCCTGGAGGAGGAGCCCCTCGCCTGGGACGGCGACGATCCCTGGGTGCTCTGGCTGGAGGTGCAGGAGAACGGCAGGGACTGCCTGCTCGCCGCCTCCCTGCGCCGCGGCGGGGAACGTCTGGAGCCCACCACGCCAGCGCTCCTGCTGAGCTCGGGGTTCGTGCTCGCCGACGGCAAGGTCTCGCGCCTCGAGGACGGCATCTTTCGCTGGACGCCGCTGCTGCAGAGGCCCGTGCAGGTGCCGGTCAAGGAACGGGACGAGCTCCTCGAGCACCTCCTCGCCGCGCCCGACCTCCCCCGCCTCGACCTCCCGGAATCGATGCGTTTCGAGGAGATGCGCCCGGAGCCCCGGCCGCGCCTGCGCCTGCTGGAGCCCGATTGGCACAACGCCTGGCCGCGCGCGGAGCTCTCCTTCCTCTACGACGGACAAGAGGTGGAGGCTGACGCTCCCGGCCGCGGCCTCTATCAGCGGGAGGAGCGCAGGTTCCTGCTGCGCGACCTCGACACCGAGCAGCGGAGCGCCGGCCGTCTGCGGGACCTGGGCTTCAAACTCGACGCGTCCGCTCATCCCGGAGAGCCGCCGTGGCGGGTCCCCGCCGGGCGCATCCCCAAGGCTGTGCCCGTGCTTCTCGCCGAAGGATGGTCCGTCGAGGCGGAGGGGAAGCTCTACCGCTCCGCCGGCCGCTTCAAGATG
>QHVW01000390.1 GCA_003223675.1 Acidobacteriota bacterium | reverse complement strand
AATCGAGATCGGAATAGCGGTCGAGGCGGTCGAGCTCCAGTCCTACCGAGCCCAATCCGATCAGAGCCAAAGCCTTGCCGGACCGGGCGAGCGAGGCGCCGATCTCGTCCAGGCGGGAGAGGAGGAGGGCGGGGGTGGCCGGGATCACGCGCGCTCTTCGAAAGCGAAACGACAGAGAGGGTGCGGGGCCACCTCTCTGCCGTACAACCCTTCGGAAACCATGTCAAAGGAGCCGCCCGTACAGGCCCGGCGGCGCAATCACTCGGGATGTCACGGGCAGCAGACCGAACAGCCGGCGGTACAGGCGGTGCAGGCAGCCGTGCAGGCGGTGCAGGCGATCGTGCCGGCGGTGCAGGCGCCCGTGCAGTTCGATTCTGCTATGGTCGCTCCTGCCACCTCCTTGAGCGAAGGCTCGTCGAGGGTCCGCAGGGTCTCGGTGCTGAGGGTCAGCTTTCTGCGCTTCTTGTTCATGACGGCTCCTTTCGTTTGTCCGGCATTGACTGTCGGAACATCCACGAGGACACGTCCGATCCTACCATGAGAGAAGTGTCAATTGGTAAATCATCAGAGTCTTGCTGGCGAGCCCGAGAGCAGGAGCAGTCGGTCCCAGGCCGGCTCCACGGGAGCGGAGGCGGCGAGCAGGGCGAGGCCGATCCCCGCGGCTCCCCCCAGAAAGCCGGGATCGGCGATCCAGCCGAACCGCCCATCGGTCTGCCGGCCGCGGCAGAGAAAGCCGCCGATCCCCTCGCCGGGCCGCCGCGCGGCCAGGGTCCGTTCCAGCCACCGGCGCGAGGCCGCGAGGAGCTCGGGATCTCCGGTGGTCTGATGGAGGCGGTAAAACAGGTGGGAGAGCCCGGCCGTGCCGTGGCAAAGAGCGGGATCGAAGCCCTCGGCATCGTCGCGGTAGCGCTCGGCGGCAGCGCGAGCGAGTCGGCGGCCGGCGTTCTCCCAGTCGCTCCGTCCGGTAGCGCGGCCGGCGGCGAGCAGGGCCATGGACAGACCGGCGTCTCCGGCGCACCAGGCGAGATCGCTCTCCAGATCTTCGCCGGCCGGCGCGGGGCGGGCCAGGACGCCTTCGACCGCCGCGGCGAGCAAAGGGGCGGTCTCGGGGCCCGCCGCGCCTTCCGCGAGCATCCGGGCCAGCAGGGCGATCACCCCCGCAGCGCCGTGGGCCATCCCCGGATCGGGTGCCCGCGAAGGGTTGCGTGGATCGCGCCAGACCACCCCGGCGATTCCCGGCTCGGCACATTCGGCGAGGCGCGCGACGACGAGCGAGAGCATCTCCGCCGCCGAGGGCCGGGGCAGGCGTTCGAGGGCGTAGGCTCCCCAACCCACGAGCCCCCCCAGCAAGTCGAATTCTCCGTGCCAGGGAGAGCGCCGCAACAGGGAGAGCAGGGCCGCGTCGATGTCAGCGTTGGGGTCTTCGTCCTCCGCCAGGGGCTCCCCGGCCGCGAGGTGCTCGGCCACCCAGGCGACACCCGCGAAGCCGAAGTAGAGGCTGGCTTCGGGACCGGGCTGATCCGCCAGCGCGTCGATCGCCAGGTCGAGATGGTGCTGGGCACGCTCGCCGGCGTCGGCGAGGCCGCGAGCGCGCTCCAGGTAGGCGAAGAACAGCGCCAGACCCGCGTGCCCGCGGATCAGGCTCATCCCCGGCGGCGCGTCGAGAGCGGAGCGCGCGAGATCGCGGCCGATGGCTTCGGCCGTCTCCAGGGCCCGCGCGGCGGTCTCGCCGTCGGCCCGCGGAGACCAGGAGGCGGCCCGATCCTGGATCAAGCAGCCGACTCCTGGCGCGCGCCGTTCTCCGGCAGCGGCGAGAGGAGCAGCACGCGGTCCCAGGCCGGCTCGACGTCGCTGGTCGCGGCGAGCAGCGTCAGGGCAATGCCGGCCGAGCCGGTGAGGAAGCCGGGGTCCTCGTTCCACACCAGGCGGTCGAAGTCGCCCTCGGGAGGCGTGTAGGCGAGGAAGCCGCCGATCCCCCGGCCGGGCTCCCAGTAGGTGAAAGCGCGCTCGAACCAGGCGCGGGCGGCGGCGAGGATCTCGGGATCGCCGGTCGCCTGATAG
This sequence comes from Acidobacteriota bacterium, assembly GCA_003223675.1. Classification (GTDB taxonomy): domain Bacteria; phylum Acidobacteriota; class Thermoanaerobaculia; order Multivoradales; family UBA5704; genus DATARR01. The sequence continues at coordinate 5,226 of QHVW01000390.1, read as the reverse complement.
AGGCGGTTGAGCACGTGCCCGAGGCCGGCGGCGCCGTGGCAGAGCCCGGCGTCCTCGATGTGACAGATCTCGGGAGGACGGCGGGCGATCGCATGGCCCAGGGCGAGGGCCTCGCGCTCCCACGCGGGCTCCCCCGCCGCCCGGCCGGCGGCGAGCAGCGCGAGAGCGATCCCCGGATCGCCATAGCACCAGGCGGTACGAGCCGGCCGGATCGGGATCTCACGCCCCACCATATAGGGGAAGACCGAGTGCCCGCCCTCCGGGAGCTTCTGCGCCAGCAGCCACGGCACCGAACGGGCCAGGAGATCGCGCGCCTTCCCGGCCGCCACGCCGGAGGCGCAGATCCGGGCCAGCGCCGCGATGACCCCGGGCGTGCCGTGGGCGACCCCGAGGTTGTCGTTGCCGTGGGGGTTCCAGGGGCGGTTCGGCTCAGGGAGCAGCTCTAGGGGGGTGTGCCAGGCCAGGCCCCCGGGCCGGGGTTGGGCGATCGCGGCCAGATGATCGACCACCAGCTCCAGGCTGGGGGCGGCGGCGGAACGCGGCAGCCAGTCGAGGGCGTAGACGGCATAGCCCACCAGCCCGCCGGTCAGGTCGAAGTCATTCCTCCAGGGGGACTGGCGCAGGACCTTGAGCAGGGCGGCGTCGATGTCCTCGTTGGGGTCTTCTTCCGGATCCTCATCCTCCTCCAACCTGCGGAGATGCTCGGCCACCCAGGCGACGCCGGTGAAACCGCCGTACAGGCCGGAGCCCTGAGCGGCAGAGGCCAAGGTGTCGAGGGCGCGGTCGAGCCACTCCTGCGCGGCCTCGTCATGACCAGCACCCGGCCGGACGCGGTCGAGATAGGCGTAGAAGAGGGCGATTCCGGCCTCGCCACCGGCGAGCGAAGAGCGCTGGGCCGGCAGGGGTCGCTCCCGGATCGCGCCGGCGACAGCAGTGACGGCGGTCGCGGCCCGTTCGGCCAACGCGCCCTTGAGGATCGGCGACCAGGATGGTGTCATGAGCGGCTCGTTCCTCCCAGGACCCCGGGAATCGGGGAGAGCAACAGGAAACGGTCCCAAGCCGGCTCGATCGGCGAGACGGCGGCGAGCAGTGCGAGAGCCACGCCGGCCGCGCCGGTCAGCAGGGTGGGATCATCGCGCCAGCCGAGCTCGCCCGCGGCGTCCGGCCCCCAGGCGACGAACCCGCCGACGCCCTTCCCGGGCTCCCACAGATCGAGCGCCCGCACGAGCCAGGCGCGCGCCGCCGCAAGCAGCTCGGGATCGCCGGTCGCCTGGTAGAGGCGGTTGAACAGGTGGCCGAGCCCCGCCGCACCGTGACAGAGGCCGGCGTCGCGCACCTTGCAGCTCTCCGGCGGACGCCGCGCCGCGGTGCGGGCGAGGCTGAGTGCCTCCGCTTCCCAGGCGGGCTCTCCGGCGGCGCGGGCGGTGATCCACAGGGCCGCGGCGATCCCTGGATCGCCATAGCACCAGGCCGCGCGCGCCGCCTGCGGAGTGGCGCCGGGGCCCCAGGCGCCGGGGAAGACCGAGCTCTCCTCAACGGGCAGCTTGCGCGAGAGGAGCCACGCCACGGCGCCGCGCAGCAGCGCGCGCGTCGATTCCGGAGCGGCCCCCAAAGCCAGGGCCTGAGCCAGCACCGGGAGCACCCCCGGGAGGCCGTGCGCCACCCCGAGATTGAACATTCCCTGGGGAAAGCCCTCCTTGTCCCAGGGCTGCATGAGCCACTCCAGCGTCGGCCAGGCGAGGCCGGTCTCCTGGGGCACGGCGATCTCTTCCAGGCGCTCGCAAACGCGGCCGAGACAGGTGGCGGCCAGATCGCCGGGCCATCGCTCCAGGGCGTACGCCCCTATCCCCGCCAGGCCGTTGGTCAGGTCGTAGCCGACGTGCCAGGGGGGCGCAGCGAGCAGCTTGAAGAGGATCTGGTCGATCTCCTCGTTGGGGTCCTCCGGCTCCCGGCGGTCACGGAGATGCTCGACCGCCCAGGCGATGCTGACGAATCCCTGATAGAGCCCGATCCTCTGGAGGGAGCCCGCCAATTGATCGATGGCGCGTTCGAGGCGCGCGGCGCCGAGGTCGGCGTAGCCTTCCCCGGGACGGGCCGCGTCGAGATAGGAAAAGAAGACCGCGAGACCGGCCTCGCCGGTCGCCAGCGAAGATCCGAAAGGGTCATCTTCCGGGAAAGCCGGCCATTCGGCGAGCGCGCCGGCGACCGCGTCGACGGCAGCCATGGCACGGGACGCTTCCTGTTGGGCGAGAATCGGCTGCCAGGTCGGAGTCATCATACGTACTGTATTCTATTCTGACTTGTGCTTACTCCGTTTTCCTGACCCCTCTGACCCAACTCAATGGAAAGGAGCCCCATGAAAAAGAATGTCAAGAAGCTGCGCCTCAATCGCGACACGATCGCTCTCTTGGACTCTCACCTCGTCTCCACGCCCGTGGGTGGTGGAGCCGCCGCGGCGATCGTGACCAGTTGTACGTATCCCTGCGACTGCCCGACGGGCTGCTCGGATGAGCAGGCCTGCATAGGGACAGCCGTCGCCCGCGCGTAGGGACCGGTCTTCCTCCCTCAGGGTATCCTTCGGTAACTCTGAGGGAGGAGAGCCGTGAGGGCAGCCGGGACCCCGGCGGGGCTCAGCTCGAATTTCGGCAGCGACAGCGAGACGAAGCTCTCCCTCATCGCCGCCCTGAGCTCGTCGAGCCGTCTCGCGCCGAGCGCCTGCTCGACCGCCGGGAGCCCGTCGATCTTGTCGGCGGGCACCAGGAGAGTCTCCCAGGAGCCCAGGAAATAGATCGCGTTGACGAGAACGAGGCGGGTGCGCGGGGTGATCTGCCGGACCGGGCGAGCGAGGCGCCGATCTCGTCCATCCGGGACAGCAAGAGCTCCGTCCTGCTCAGGGTTGTGGGATCTCTCCTCCTCGGCCCCTGACTATACTGCGCCACCAGTCCTCGGCTCGTGTAGAATCGCGCCAGGAGGAAACCATTATGGCCAAAGGCAACAACGCGCAGAAGAAAGAGACCAAGAAGCCGAAGAAGTCCGCGGTGAAGAGCGCGCCTGGAAGCAGCCCGAGCACCAAGAAGAAGTAGCCGTCCCAGGGGATGGCTGGCCGCGGCGGAGGCGGTTCGTCATCCCCGGCCGCCCTCCCACTCCGCCTCGCCTCAGCCTATCGCCGGCTCACCACACTACACACGGCCTTGATTCGCTATTGTACTTTGAATGCCTCGTCGAAAGGAGATCGGCCCTGCCCGCCAGTAGAATTCGACCCGCGCATTATAGACCGGCGCTCTTCCCAGATTCCAGACGTGCGCCCAGAGCGTATTGGGAACACCCGCCTTGGCCAGGCCACCAAGCGTCGTGGGCGTGTCGGGGGCGGTGCTGGCATTCATGTCGGGGGCAACGAAGATGTCCGGGCTTTCCCAGAACGGCACCGTCAATGGACGGAAGCTCCCATGGTTACTGTTTCCGATTTGCACGAGACCCATGTCGATCTCATCTTGCATCGGGTGGAAATATCCGGTCATTACCATAACGGCGCGTTCGGCCTTGATCATCTGATACAGCGGCAGCTCCCAGAACGACATATCGTCATCCCCCTTCGCCGGGAGCGTCGTCATGGGGATCGGTCAACTGCGGAAAATCGAGGTTCGGAAACACGCTCGGCGGCGACGGCTTTTCATGGGAGAACCCTATTCGTCTATCCAATTATGCGTCGGAGGTGGGCGACGGCTCAACCCCGCCTGCCGGATCGCGCTCAGGCGCGGCCGTTCCGTGACGGGCCAGCCGCAGCTCGAGGTGCCGCTTCACGTCGCGCCATTCGCTCGCGAGGATGCTGTACATCACGCTGTCGCGCACCGTTCCGTCGCGGCGCGCCTGGTGGTGACGGATGACGCCGTCCTTCTTGGCTCCCAACCCCTCGATGGCCCGCTGGGAGGCGAAATTGAAGTTGTCGGTGCGCAGGCCGACCACCTGGCAGCCGAGCGCGTCGAAGGCGTGGCCGAGCAGCAGGAGCTTGCAGGTGGTGTTGACGTGGCTGCGCTGCCAGCTCTTGGCATACCAGGTGTAGCCGATCTCCACGCGCTCGACCGGGGTCACGATGTCGTGATAACGGGTCGAGCCGATGATCTTTCCCTCGTCGAGCTCGCGCACCGCCCAGGGGAGCATGTGCCCGGCCTCCTGGCCCGCGAGCGCGGTCGTGATGTAGTCGCTGGTCTGGCTCGGCTCCGGAACCACGGTGAACCACAGCTCCCAGAGCTTCCCGTCGGCCGCGGCGGCGAGCAGCTCGTCGTGGTGCTGATAGTCCAGGGGCTCCAGGCGGATGCCGTGCGCCTCCAGAGTGACGCGATGGGGCTTGTTCATGGGGTGCTCAGGGTATCACTGGTCTGAGCCGCATGACCGACGCTATACGGAGCGGGATTCATCAGAACCAGAGATGGCGGTCGAGGGCAGCTCGTATGTCGTCCAGTCGCTCCTGGGAAAGCCGTCCCAGGCGCTCGAGGAGCCGATCACGAGATACGGTCCGGATCTGCTCGCAGAGCGCTTTGCTCTCCTGGCTCAACCCGCCCTCTCCGGCTGAAAGTCGAACCTGAAAGGGGAAGACCCTCTCCGTACTGGAGGAGACGGGAATGATGGTGATGGTCGGGCTCGAACGGTTCGCCAGATCGTTCTGAACGACGATGGCTGGACGGGTCTTGCCGACCTCCGAACCGACGACGGGGTTCAGATTCACCAAGAAGACATCACCACGCCTGATCACAGGCCTTCCACCTCAAAGCCTGCCCAATCGGGGTCAAGGGACGACGCGGTCGCTTCAGCACGGTACCCCTCCTCCATTTCCTGCGCAAGCTTGGCTCTCTTGAGGCGAAGGATGCTTTCCCGGATGGCTTCGCTCGCAAAGTCATTGAAAGACCGTCCCTTGGCGAGCTCCTTGGCTTCGGTATAGAGGTCGTCGGCGATCGAGATCGTGGTGCGCATCGCTCATCTCCTTCCGCATCAATTATAGATGCAGGCCAAGATGTTCCGCCAGATGCCTTTGGCCCCAGACGCCAGCCTTTCTCTACGACAGCAATACCGGGCCCGGCGCTGAGGCCTGAATGCTATCCTTCCCCCTCCATGCGAACCGACCACCACACCGACCTTGCCGAGATCGCCCGCCAGGCCATGCGCGACCGCGGGCTGGAGCCCGACTTCCCGCCGGCGGCCCTGGCCGAGGCGGAGCGGCTGACCCCGAAC
>QHVW01000703.1 GCA_003223675.1 Acidobacteriota bacterium | reverse complement strand
AGAGAATGCCAGATCGGCGGCCCCCCGGAGCTCCCGCCCACCCCGGCGCGTCCCCGGCCCCGCCTGGAGAGGCGGTTCTCACGGTGCCTGATCGGCCCGGCACGGTTCCTGCTTTCGGACATTTTGTGGACGGCGATCGCACAGGCTTCTGTGCATTGCCTTTGGCAGGGAGGGGCAAAATGCAGATCGAAAAGAACGCGCCGCAGTCTCTCTCCTGGACTGACGTCGAGAAGCTTTTCCATCCGGGGGCGGGAGGCGGAGAGCACCGGGAGATCGTGCGCCGGCTGCTTTCGCGGGCCGCGCGCCAGCCGCGGCAGGAGACCCCGGACGCCGGCTTTTCGGGCGTGGCCAGGCCGGAAGACTATGAGGATGCGCTCCGCCGTGCCGTGGAGAGGACACGGCAGAGTCAGACTCGGCTGACACAGGAGACACGCGACGCGGAGCGTCTGTGGGCTCTCCTCGAGGGCCATACGCCGGCCCGGCGGGCGATCCTGATCCGCAACGACCGGCGCTTCCAGACCTGGGGGCTCTTCGAATGCCTGCGCGAGCGCGCTCTGGCCCTGCTGGACCGCGAGCCCGCGGCGGCGCTCCAGGCGGCGGAGCTTGCCCTGGCGACCGCGCAGAGCCTCTCCCCCGCCCTCTACGGCGAGGAGCGGGTGCACGACTTCCAGGCCGAGGCGCTGATCGCCCTGGCGCAGGCCCGGCGGGTCGCCGGAGATCTCGAAGAGACGGCGACGGCGCTGGAGCAGGCCCGGGCGATGCTGGCGATGGGGAGCGGCGACCTGCTGGAGAAGGCCGAGCTCGAAAGCACCCGCGCGGCGCTGCTGCGCGATCTCGGCCGCCCCGAGGAGGCCGAGGAGGCCGGCCGCAGGGCCCTGCGCCTGGCGCAGCGGGCGGGCGGGCCGAAGCGGGCCGCCCGGGGATCAATCCCCGGGCTACGACTCAACCGAAAAGCCGGGTGAAGCCGGCTCACCCTCATCACCCCGACCCTCTTCTCCCAGCCCTCCACCCACCCTTCCGGGGAGAAGAGGGAGGGAGAAAGTCAGCTCAGTTTGTCCGGTCGGGGATTTGAAGCCCCTCTCTCCCCGGCAGGGGCGGGCGGAGGGTTGGGAGAGAGGGGTTGGGGAGTGAGGGGCCCCTACTCCTCCCCCGCCACCCGCAACACATACCCCACCCCGCTCACCGTCACCAGATACCGCGGCTCGGCCGCGTCGGTCTCGATCTTCTGGCGGAGGCGGTGGACGAGCTGCTTGAGGAGCTGGCGGTCGCCGGAGCCGCGGGAGCCCCAGACGTGGGCCAGGAGACGCTCGGCCGGGAGGGTGTGGCCGGCGTTGGCGAGCAGGATCTGGAGCAGGCGCAGCTCCAGGCGGGTCAGGCGCACGGGCTCGGCGCCGCGCACCGACACGGACTGCAATTCGAGGTCGAGGCTGAAGTCGCCGGCCGCCAGCGGCAGCGGCTTCTCCTCGCCGGCCCGGCGCAGCAGGGCGCGCACGCGGGCGAGCAGGGTGCGCGGGCTGAAGGGCTTGGTGAGGTAGTCGTCCGCGCCGAGGTCGAGCGCGTGCACCTGGTCCTCCTCGGCGCTCTTCACCGTGAGCATCATCACCGGCACGCGCGAGGCGGCGCGGATCTTCCGGCAGACCTCCAGCCCCGAGAGCCGCGGCAGGTTGACGTCGAGGATCACCAGGGCCGGCGACTCGCGCTCGAAGACGTCGAGCGCGGCGATACCGTCTCCGGCCTCGACCACCATGTAGCCGGCCTGCCGCAGGGCATAGCCGATCAGGCTGGAGAGCTCCAGGTCGTCGTCCACCACCAGGATCTTCACGCGGCTGTCTCCTCCCGGGTCCGTTCGAGGGGCAGGAGGATCCGCAGGCGGGTCCCCCGGCCGGCGGCGCCGGGCCCGGCTTCGATCGCGCCGCCGTGGCGCTCGACGATCGAGCGCACGATCCAGAGCCCGAGCCCCATACCGGCCGTCTCGGGCTCCTCCCCCTCCCCGACACGGCGTACGAAGCGGTCGAAGAGCGGGCCGCCGGCGGCGCTGTCCGGCAGCCCCGGCCCCTCGTCCTCCACCCAGAGGGCGATCCGCGCTCCCTCCACCGCGCCCCCCACCCGCACCACCGAGCCAGGCGGCGCGAATTTGTTGGCGTTGGCGAGGAGATTGACGAACACCTGCGTCAGGCGCGGCGCGTCGCCGTGGATCGCGGGCAGCGGATAGGGGAGGTCGACCTCGACCTCCTGGCCGCGCTGCGCGAGGAGGGGGGCCGTCATCTCGACCGCCTCCTCGACCACCTCGTCGAGGGCCACGGGGCGGTTGCGGATCGAATCCTGGCCGGACTCGATGCGCACGCTCTCCAACAGGTTGTCGATGAGCTGGGTCAAACGGAGGCTTCCGCGCTCCAGGGAGAGCACG
>QHVW01000389.1 GCA_003223675.1 Acidobacteriota bacterium | reverse complement strand
CGTCGGCCATCTTCCACTCCCGCGACTCCTTCGCCACGCGGGCTCCATAGGCGTAGAAGCGGCGCACCTGATCGTAATTCGAGACGCGTTTGATCTCATAGGGCATGTAGAGCTGCGCGCAGTCCATGATGCTCCGGCAGCAGTCCACGAAGAGCAGGATCTCATCGAAGAATTTGGCCCGCCAGAAGATGTCCGCCATGTACGAGCCGATGACGTGCGTGAGCTGCGCGTTGGCGACCGAGGCCTCCGCCGTCAGCAGAGCCGTCAGCTCGTCGTTCTGCGAAGGCGCGAAGCCATGGCCGGAAAAGAACAGGTAGAACCTCTTGCCCACGGTCCAGCCGAGGCCATTCTCCGCTTTCACGTTCGCGTCCGCGATCGATCGCAGATGATCGAACGCGCCCTTGATCGCCTCGGCGGTGGGCATGGCCGCCGCCGCCGAGGCGAACGGGGGATGATAGTCGGAGGACAGGATGCACTGCGCCTGCGCCTTCGGAACCGCCCCGCCGTCCGCCGAGACGACCCAGTCGTAGAATTCCCGCGCGTCGTTCTCCGGCCCTTCCAGGCCGGCCAGACCGGGATCGAAATAGCTCTTGATCCCGACGACGATCGCCCAGTCTTCCGCGCCCATCTACTTCGCGTCCATCTACTTCGGATACTGCTGGTGAATGAACTTCTTGTCCTGCGCCGACAGATCCGTGTTGAACCCCGCCGCGTACTTGGGATCCTGGACCCACGAAGCCGGGATCGGATACATCATGATGGACGTGGGATCGACGGCGGTGAAATTCGTCTCCGACTTCGCGTAGGCCTCGAACATGTTGTGATCGATGGTGGCTTTGTTCCAGTTGTTGGGCGGACCGCCGAGGTCTCGGTAGACGTTCGGCTTGTTCCAGGGAATGGACGAGCCGGGGTTCTGGTGCTCGTGGATGAGACCGAGCGCGTGCCCGAACTCGTGCAATACCACGCGACGGAGCTCGACGTCGCTCGACCCCGGCGTCAGCCAGCCGTAATTCATCGACGGCTGGTTCTTCGGCACGGCGCGGCAGGAGGTCCCGATCACCGACCACGAGCCGCTGAACTTGAACGAGACGCGCACGTCGGCCTTGTTCGGATCGTTCACGAAGACGAACTTCAGGTTGACCGTATCAGGCGCCGTCCAGGCCTTCACCACGACCTTGATCCGCTTCTGCACCGAGGCGTCTCCGTCGAGGAACGCGACGTTGATGATCGATCCCTTGTCCCACTTGTTTTTCTTCACCAGCGCCGCTCTGCTGGTGCCGGCGGCCGGATCGTCGGTGGGGTCCCAGATGAAGCACCACTGATCGACTTTTTTGCTTTCTGACATATGTGCCTCCTTTACGAAGATCAGCGATTTCGATTCGCATCTATTGTACTACAGGCGAACCGGCACGCTGAAAGTTACTCCCCGGGCGGGAAGAGGGAGGGGCGAGAGGAGAGATGAGGGCCGGCGGGGGAAAAAGCCGGGCGGGACCGGGGGGGACCCGATCCCGCCGTCGGAAGGGCTGCTTAGGGGCAGGTGGCGAACGCTTCGACGTCGCGCACGGGGGCCGGCGTGATGCCGGCGGTGTTGTGGTAGGTCCGGGTGCGGCCGGTCAGGGTGTCCCGCACCTTGACCGTGAATTCACGATCGGTGACGGCCGCGAGGTCGATCCAGTAGTGGCCGTTGACGGCGCAACGGTCGAGCACGTGGAGCAGGATCGCCGGATCCTCCTCCGTGGACGGGGCGAAGAGGCCGGTGTCGGGCGCGTCGGACAGGGCCCGCTTGGAGCCGCGGTCCACCCGCGACGGGGCCGGCTGCCACCGCACCGTCGCCTCGAACCTGCCGCCGTTGAGGCACAGGGCCCGCGTCTCGTCGCAGGGTGCCGTCGAGCCGCCGGCGGCGTCGACCCCTGCCATCCGGGCCTCGGAGGCGACCGTGTTGCATCCCGGGCTGCGGTCGTCGTGGATGGTCACCGTCGCCGCGGCGTCGCCCATGGCGGCGCCGGTCACCTTGCTGAGCCGGACGGAGAAGGTCTTGTCCGGCTGCGGGGTGGCGGCCTTCTTGATCGGGATCTGGATGGTCTTCGGATCGCCGTCGCCGTCGGCCCAATTCAGTATGCCGGTCCGCGGGGTGAAGTCCTTGCCCGCCTTGGCGGTCCCGGGCGCGGTGGCGTACTTGACCGACGCCTTGCCGTCGCTGCCGCCCGAGCGGTCCACGGTCACCGTCACCACCCCGGCGCTCATGTCCACGGTATAGGACGTGGGGTCGAGCGCGATCGTCCCCGGTCCCGATCCGCCGCCGTCACCGCCGGTGCTGCCCTGGACGACGATCGTGCCCCGCATGCCGCCGCTGGTGCTCCCGTGCACCTGGCAGTAGAAGCCGTAGGTGCCCGGCGTATTGAAGGTGATCTGGAAATTGCCCGTGTTGGACGGCGCGCCGCTGGTGAACGAATCGTCGTCGGCGTGGACGTTGTGCGCGACGGATTGCGACCAGGTCCAGCAGACCGGTTGCCCCGCCTGGACGGTCACCGTCGCGGGAGAGAACGAGGTGCCGCTGATGGTGATCTTGGCCTGGATGCCGTTGCAGCCCGGGGGCGGATTCGTATCGCCGCCGCGCCCGCCGCCGTCGTCGTAGTCCTTGGGATCGACGCCCATCATGGCGTGATCGTGATGCTGCGCCCAGGCGGCGGAAGCAAGCAGGAATCCCAGCGCGAGCGCCGGAAGGGTGAATCGGTGAAACATCGTCTTCCTCCTCCTTGATCCTTGAATCGACGCGCACGGTCCGGTCCGTCCGGGAGCGGAGCGTGGCGGGTAGCTTGTAGAGTCAGTCCTCCCTCCGGCCCGGGAGGTTCAAACGAGGGTATCATCCCGCCGGCCATGGCCCCCTCCCCCCCGGCGCCCGCGCGGCATGACCCCTACGTCTCCCTGCGCAACCGCAATTTCCTCTGGTACGTCGCCAGCACGCTGGCGCTGACCCTGGGCACGATGATCCAGGCCACCGTGGTCGCCTGGCAGGTCTACGCCCTCACCAAGGACCCGCTCTCGCTGGGGCTGGTCGGCCTGGCCGAGGCGATCCCGTTCATCGGCGCCGCCCTCTACGCGGGGCACATCGCCGACCGCCACGACCGTAAACGCCTCTCCCTGCTCGCCATCGGGGTCCAGACGGCCGCCGCGGTGGTCCTGCTCGTCTACACGCTGCGGCCGGAGGTGCTCACCCGGGGGCGGGTCTGGCCGATCTACGCGGTGGTCTTCGTCAGCGGCGTGGCGCGCAGCTTCCTCCAGCCGGCCCGCACCGCGCTGGGGGCCGAGATCGTCCCCCGCGAGATCTACGCCAACGCAGTCGCCTGGCGCTCGTCGCTCTGGCAGTTCGGCGCCGTGGTGGGTCCGGCCCTGGGCGGCGTGCTCTACGGCTTCTCGGGCGCCCTCGCCGCCTACGCCGTGGAGGCGGTCCTATGCCTGGCCGGCTGGGTCCTCTACGCGCTGATCGGCTACACGCACCGCCCGCGGCCGGCGCGCGAGGGGAGCACGGGTGAGAACCTCACGGTAGGCATCCGCTTCTTGCTCACCCAGCCGGAGCTGCTGGGCGCCCAACTCCTCGACCTCTTCTCGGTGCTCTTCGGCGGCGCGCCGGCCCTGCTGCCCATCTTCACCTCGGAGATCCTGCGCGTGGGGCCGGAGGGGCTGGGCGTGCTGCGCGCCGCGCCCGCCGCCGGCGCCGTGGTGATCTCGGTCTTCCTGGCCCACCGGCACCTGCGGCGCGCCGGGCGGAGCCTCTTCCTCTGCGTCGCCGCCTTCGGGCTCTGCTGGATCTTCTTCGCCCTCTCGCGGTCGTTCTGGCTGTCGCTGGCGCTGCTGGCGATCAGCGGCATGGTGGACAACGTCAGCGTGGTGATCCGCTCGACGCTGCTCACCCTGCGCACGCCGGAGCACCTGCTGGGCCGCGTCTCGGCGGTGAACCAGATCTTCATCGGCTCCTCCAACGAGATCGGCTCCTTCGAGTCCGGCGTCGCGGCCCGCCTCCTGGGGACGGTGAGCTCGGTGATCTTCGGCGGCCTGATGACCCTGGGCGTGGTCGCCGCGACGGCCTGGAGGATCCCCTCCCTACGCGATTTGGACGAGCTCGCCTGACGCCGGAAGGAGGCTCGATGACGGGCCTGCCGATCGGGCTTCAGATCGTCGGGCCCCTATGGTCCGGAGCGGCGGGGGGTGAGCGGCGTCGAGGGCTTCTGCGCGTCGATGAAGAAGAGGCTGTCGTAACACCGGGTCCAGATGGCCGGCCGCGGCTCGTACATGTAGAAGCCCGCCGTCCAGGGAGTGCGCAGCCAGTGGTCCGCGGGCAGGCGGGAGAGGTCGAGGAAGAGCCAGGGGCGGCCCGCGGCGTGGAGCAGCTCCTCGAGCGGGCCGGGGACCACGGGCGTCGGCTTCTCCGTCTCCAGGTCCAGGACGGTGCCGCCGTAGGAGGCGAAGCCGATGGTGTAGAGGTCGTCCCCGAGCTCGGCCTTGAGGAACTGGCCCATGGGCCCGCCCCGGATCGGCTTCGGGTCGCGGACCGCGGCGCTCGGCGCGTCCGAGGCGAAATCGTTCATCACGTGGTAGTTGTGGGCCCAGACGATGACCTTCCTGTCTTTGAGCGGCCCCTTCAGCCACCACAGGAGGTTCTCGGCCATGGCCGTGTCCCGGGTGTAGCCGTCGGCGAAGGGCTGCTTGTCGCCGGGGCCGAGGGCGCGGTCCATGGCCAGCAGGCTCACCAGGGTCTGGCGGACGTAGTCGATCTCGCGCGGCGAGGCGTGGACCGAGAGCTCGGCGCGGCGGCGGTCGATCGTCTCGATCAGGCGCTTGGGCAGCTCCCGGTTGTACTGCCGGAGGCCCGGCTTGTTGTAGTACTCCGCCGGCACCAGGCCCACGGACATGGCGGTGAGCTCCGCCCGCTCCTTGGGCGAGAGGAGCGCCGGATCGAGCCGGTCGAAGAAGTCGAAGACCCTCCGCGGGAAGAGCTCGGCGCGCGTCCGCGGCAGGGAGACGCGACAGTCGAAGCCCACGGTGTCGATGGGGTGGTCGGTCCCCTGGCTCGCCCGGACGTAGTCGAGGGTGGGCAGGACCTCCTGCACGTTCCAGATGCGGTAGAGCGCGCGGCTCGCCGCCTCGGCGGCCGGCCGCCCGCCGCGCAGGGCGGCGTCCATCTGCGGCACGTCGGCGATCCCCGCCTCCCAGGCGAGGACGTCGAAGCCCATGGCCTTGTGGAGGAACCGGATCAGCCGCCCCTTGGCGAGGAAGGTCGCGCCGTCGCCATGGGTCGCCTCGCCGAGTTGCACCACCCGCGCCTTGCCGATCGTCCGGACGAGCGGCATCAGGTCGGCGAAGTCCTCGTCGGCGGGATCGATCGAGCGGGGGACGAGCGCGTGCTCGGTCACCCAGCGGGCGCGCGCGGCGTCGACCGGCGGCGCCGGGTCCGCGGCGAGCGCCGGCGCCGCGAGGAGGGCGAGGAGGAGAGGGAGGAGGGCTGGCCCCCTCTTCACCGGAGCTCCGTCAGGGACAGGATGTTGCCGTCGGGGTCCTTGAACCAGGCGACGAGAGACCCGTCGGGGGTCGTCCAGATCCCGAGATCGTCCTGCGGCACGCCCGCGAAATGCTCGCAGTGGACGCCGCGCGCCGCCAGCTGCCCGATGGTCGCCCGGATGTCGCTCACCTCCCAGCCGAGAGCCGTATGCTGGGCCGGGGAGAGCTCCCTGACCCGCTGCACCCGCAGCATCGTTCCGTTGGCGTCGAAGACGAGCGCGAACGGGTTCTCCTCGACGAGCGACAGCCCCAGGGCATTGGCATAGAAGTCCTTCGCCTGCTGCGGTCTGGTCGTCGCGGCAAAACCGATGAGCTTCGCGTGGTTCAGCATGGTCGGCCTCCGGTAGGGGCGCTTTGGGCGCAGGGTCTTTCGTTTCATTTCATTCTACCGCGAGCCGGCGGGAGTAAGCTTCCGGAGCGAGAGCCCTTTCCGGAGATCCCACGATGCCCACTGCCGCGCGGCGCCGAGTCATCATCTTCCTCGTCCTCACCTATGCCCTGAGCTCGATCTTCTACGTCCTGATCATTGCCCGCGGCAAGCTGAGCCCGCTTCCCGTGCTCGGGCTCATGTGGTGCCCGGGTGTGGCGGCCCTGATCACGCGGCTGGCCACCCAGCGGAACCTCCGGGGCACCGGCTGGGGATGGGGCAAGACGCGGTGGCAGGTCCTGGCCTATCTCGTCCCGGCCGGGCTGGCGCTGGTGGTCTATGGTCTCGTCTGGTCGACCGGGATCGGCGGCCTGAGCCCGCGGGGGCTGCTCGAGAGCGCGAAAGGCCTCCCGGTGTCGATCCCCGTGATCCTGGCCCTTTTCGCCACCGTGGGTCTCCTCCCGTCCATCGTTTTCGCGCTCGGCGAGGAGATCGGCTGGCGGGGGCTCCTCGTCCCGGAGCTGGCCCAGATGACGAGCTTCACCAACACGGCCCTGCTCAGCGGTGCCGCCTGGGCCGTCTATCATTTCCCACTGATCCTGTTTGCGGACTACCACGGCGGAGCTCCGAAGTGGTTTGCGCTGCCCGCCTTCACCTGGATGGCGATCGCCTGCTCGTTCGTCGTTGCCTGGCTGCGCCTCAAATCGGGCAGCCTCTGGCCGGCCGTCGTCCTCCACGCCAGCCACAACCTGTTCATCCAGCAGATTTTCGATCCGTTGACCCAGGACCGCGGGATCACGAGGTACGTCACCACCGAGTTCGGCGTCGGCCTGGCGCTCGCCTACACCGTGGCGGCCTGGTATTTCTGGCGCCGGCGCGGCGAGCTGCCGCAGGCGGCAGAGGCCGCGGCTCCGGCCGCCGCGACCGTGCGCATGGACGTCACGTCGGCCTCCCGGTAGGGCACGCTCTTCACTGCGCGCACTTCGCGCCGAGGACACGCTGCGAAACATCCTTCGGTATCTCTGCCGCTTGCAGCCGGCTCAGCCAGGCCGAGACCGGCGTGATCCAGACTTCTGATGAGCCCTCCCCTGATTCTCGCCCTGTCCACGCCAGGCCGACGAGCTCTCCCTTGTCGTTCAGCACTGGACCTCCTGAGGAGCCTTTGCCGACGAGCTTGGCTTGTTCGGCCGAAAGCGTCGCGATAATGGTCATGGCTGAGTAGGGGTTTAACTCGCGCGGGTCTGGGTCGAGGCGCATGAGGGGGCGAGCCTCGCTGACGACCAGAGTTGCCGCTACAGGCGGGAAAGTCCCATGGACATCACTGGTGACCCTGAGCGTGTCTCCGCGTTGCAAGGGACGGGTCGACAGGCATGGCGTCGCCACCCTGGCGATGTTCAGCATTGAAGGCTGCAGCTCGACGATCCCGAGCTCTATGTCCCGATCGAGATAAACGACTTTCCGAACGCCTGCATCGAGGGTGTGCCAGAGGTGCCTCCATGCAGGCACCAGGAAGGAGCTCTCCTCGGACAAAAGCAGTGCAACATGTTGGTTGGTCAGCATCAAGCCATGCCCGAGGTAGACGCCCGATCCCCCGCAAAAAATATGATGGGCTGGATGCACGCACCCCGCCGGTTGTATCGGGGATGAAATAATGAAAC
>QHVW01000702.1 GCA_003223675.1 Acidobacteriota bacterium | reverse complement strand
GCGGTAAGCAAATGGAAATATGGATGAGATCAGCGCACCGTCGCCGGCCGGAAGATCACCGTCCCCCGCCGCCCGTCGCGCAGCTCGATCTGCAGCGCCCCCTTCACACCTGTGAGCTCCGCCTTGTCGAGGGTGATCACGTAGTAGCCGGAGATCGCTTTCGCCAGGGTCTTGGTGGCGAGGCCCGGCAGGCGGAAGGTCCGGAGGTAGATCCCCCCCGTGGCGTCGGCGACGTTCTGGAGGCCGATCTCCAGGGAGTGGGAGTCCGCGCTGGTGACGTCGAGCACGAAGACGGAGGCGTGGGCGGCGGCCAGGGCCCGCACGGCGGGACGGTAGGCGGGGATCATGTCAACGCCGCCGCCGCCGAAGCGGCCCAGCCCCCAGCCGAGGAAGATCAGCGTCTTCTCGCCCGGGAACGGCGCGAGCGCCCGGGCCGTGAGCTCCAGGGCCCGCTCCGGCGAGGCCGCCCGGCGGGCCGCCTCGACATCGAAATGGGCGGCGAGGGATTCGGGTCCCTCGGGCGCGATCTCATCCTCGGGGTTGTAAAGCATGGAGCGGTCGAGGGCCGCGTAGACCTTCTCGTGATCCTGGGTGAAGTCCTGCCGCAGCTTGAGATGCGAATCGTAGGAGACCACCGCCACCCGGTCCGCCGGCGGCAGCGTATCCAGGAGACCGCGGGTGTGGGGCCGGAGGCGGAGCTGGCCGCTGATGCGCGTGGGATTGAGATCGGCCTGGACGAAGAACACCACCAGGCTGGCGGGCCGCGGCGCGGCGGGCGTGGGCGCCGGGGCCGCCTCCTCCCCGGCCTCCGGGATCGCGGGCGGTGGAGGCTCTTCGCCGGAGATCCAGTCCACGGCGGCCACGGGGATCTCCCTCTTGCCGGCCCGGACGCGGAAGTCCTCCGGCTTCAGATCCAGGATCGGCGCCCCCCAGGTGTCGACCACCCGCACCACCACCGTGGAGAGGGTGACGTCGATCGTCTCCCCTTGGATGCGGGGCTCCTCCTGCGCGCCGGCCGCCAGGCCAAGGCCGAGAGCACCGCTCAGGAAGAGGGCCGCCGCGCGAAGCCTCACCTTTTAAGCATAGCACCCGATTAGAATGGGCCGGTGACCTCGCGCACGTTTCGCCTTCTCCTCCACCTGCCCGCGGTGCGCGCTCTGCTGGAGGCCTGCGGCCCGGCCGCATGCCATCTCGTGGGCGGCATCCTGCGCGACCGCGCCCTGGGGCTGCCCAGCCACGACGTGGACGCGGTCGTCTCGGGAGGAGGCCAGGAGATCGCCCAGCGGCTGGCCGCGGCGCTGCCGGCCCGGCTGGTCTTCCTGGGTGGCAAGGAATTCGCCGCCTATCGGCTGGTCGGGGAGGACGTCACGGTCGACCTCTGGGACCGCGAGGGGACCTCGCTCCACCAGGACCTCGCGCGCCGGGACTTCACCGTCAACGCCTTCGCGCTCGACGCGCGGAGCGGCGAGCTCGTCGATCCGTTCGGCGGCCTCGCCGACCTGGAACGGCGCCTGCTGCGGGCCACCACGGCGGAAAGCTTCACGGGCGATCCGTTGCGCGTGCTGCGCCTCCCCCGCCTGCTGCTCCGCCTCCCCGGCTTCGCCGCCGATCCCCAGACCCTGACGCTGGCCCGCGCCGCCACTCCCGGCCTTGTCCGGATGGCCGCCGAAAGGGTGCGCGAGGAGCTCGCGATCCTCTTCGCCCACCCCGAGGCCCACCGCGGGCTGGCCCTGCTGGTGGCGCTCGACGTCTATCCCGGCCTCTGGCTGGGGCGGCCCGGCGAGCCCGGAAAGCCGGGGGGAGCGATCGCCGAGCTCGAGGCGCTCCCCGAGCGCGTCCGCGAGATGCGGGAGATCGACACCACTGCCGCGGACGCCGTGGACG
>QHVW01000701.1 GCA_003223675.1 Acidobacteriota bacterium | reverse complement strand
GGCCACGCAGGGCGGCGAAGGCCCCCACGCAGAAGAGGATCGTGGGCAGGAAGCCGGCGAACAGGGCGTTCTCGGGGCGGTGGAAGAGCTCGGCGGAGCCCCCGAACAGCCCGCGCAGGAGGCGGTCCGCGCCCGGGCTGAAATAAAGGTTTTGGGGGTCCGGGCTGAAATAGCTGGCCAGGTGAGCGCTGTATTCGTCGATCTCCGACGCCGGCCGGGAGAGGCTCTGGGCCCGCGCGACCCGTGCGTAGGGGAGGAACAGGACGGCCGCGCACACCCCCGCGATCACCGCCACGGGCGCCAGCACCCGCAGTGAGCGGAGCGAGAGCAGGCCGCGTCCCTCCGCGATCGCCCGGCTGACGAGGATCGCCAGCAGCGGAAAATGGATCATGTAGGCGAGATAGCAGCCGCCCGCGAGGTTGAGCAGATAGAAGAGGAGGAAGAGAGCGGCGTTCCTCAGCGTCCTCCGCGCGAGCAGGCGGTCCCAGAACCAGAGGGTGAGCGGGAGCCACTGGACGATCAGGACCTGGATATGGGAGAGCTGGCAATAGCGGAACGAGGAGAACGCATACATCCACCCGGCCAGCCCGGCCGCGATCCACGAGATGCCGCTCCGGCGGAGCACCCAGCAGACCGCCAGCGCGCTCGCCACGAACGACGAGAGGAACAGGAAGTTGTAGCCGGCGATGGCGTTGGGGACGATCTTCAGGAACAGGAAGAGCTGCGCCGCCGGCCCCAGGAGGTGATCGGAGAACGCCAGGGTGCCCCGCGTGGGGTAGTAGATGTTGGCGTCCCAGACGTCCGGCAGCCCGAGCCCGATCTGATGGGCTCCCCACTTGAGCACGTAGAGAGTGAACAGAGGATCGCCGAGATCCGGCCCGAGGTGGTCCCCCGCGAGGCGCGGCAGCGGCCAGAAATAGATGCACGTGACGGCCGTGTAGAGCAGCGTCAGGGCCAGCCACGGCAGCAGGCGGCGGGCGGGGGATTCCGTGGGCTCCGGGAGCATGGGGCGGGATCTTATCGAACCCTCACCGCTGGAGGGGGATCAACGGTCCGGGTCCGGGGGCGCGGGATCTGCCGGCGGCGGATCGATCAGCCGGTACACCGCGATCCCCTCCTCCTCATAGACCTTCTCCATCCGCCGCTCCGGCCCGGTGCCGAGCTGGTCCTCCCAGCGATGGATGGCCTGCTGGCGGATCGTCGTGTCGGTGTGGAGCACGACGTGGGTGATCCCCAGGCTGCGCAAGAGGACGAAGCCGCCGGCCCGCGGCAGGCGCTTCTGGATCGAGTCGAAGAGATCGAGATAGCTCTGGGCTCGATAGCCGCTGGTGCCGTTGGCGATCGGTTTCCAGTGCACGGTGGCGGCATAGAGGTATTCGTTCTCCCGGACGTCGTTATAGATGGGGAGCTCGACCAGCGCCTTGACGGCGGGCTGGTCCCGCAGCCAGAAATAGGCCCGCGGCATCTCCTCCTCGCGGGGCAGCCGTTCCCAGTCGAGGGTCCGGGGCGCCAGCTCGACCGCCAGGACGGCGGCGAGCCCAACGGCGAGAGCCGCGCGCGTCCGGGGGCCGGGGACGCGGCGCAACAGCAGGTCCGCGCCACGGCCGGCAAAATACACCAAGGTCAGGGAGGTGAAGGCGTAGAAGCGCGCCGGCACGCGCATCCCCGAGAGGCCGGGCAGGATCCTGGCGAGCGGCACGTAGACCTTGGCGAACGACAGCGCGAAGCAGAGCAGGCCCGAGAGGACGAGCCCCCGCACCCAGGGGTCGGCCGGTCCCTCGTGGCGGCCGCGCACGGCGGCGGCCGCTCCCACGAAGAAGAGGATGGTGGGCAGGAAGCCGGCGAACAGCTCGTTTTCGGGGCGGCGGAAGAGGTCGACGGATTCGCCCAGGAACCGGCGCAGGAACCGCTGCTGGTCCGCCCCGAAATAAAGGGTTTGATCGCTGGGGCTGAGGTAGCTGGCCAGCCCGGCGCCGAACACCCGCATCTCCGAGAACGACCGCGAGAGGCCCTGGGCCCGGGAGATCCGCGCGTAGGGGAGGAACACCAGGGCCACGCACGCCGCCGCCACGATCGCCACCGGCACCAGGACCCGCAGCGAACGGCGCGAGACCAGCTCCCGCCCCTCCGCCCGGGCCCGGCTGTAAAGAATGGCCAGCAGCGGGAAATGGATCATGAAGGCGAAATAGCAGCCGCCCGACAGGTTGAGCAGATAGAAGAGGAGAAAGAGGACCGCGGCCTTCGCCGTCCGCTCCGCGAGCAGGCGGTCCCAGAACCAGAGGGTGAGCGGGATCCACTGCGCGATGAGGAGCTGCAGGTGCCAGATGTGCAGGAGCCGGAAGGACGAGAACGCGTACATCCAGCCGGCCAGCCCGGCCGCGATCCACGAGAGCCCGCTGCGGCACGATATTCAGGAACAGGAAGAGCTCCGCCGCCGGCCCCAGGAGATGGTCGGAGTACGTCAGCGTGCCCCGCGTGGGATAGTAGAAGTTGGCGTCCCAGACGTCCGGAAGCCTAAGCCCGATCTGATGGGCCCCCCACTTGAGCACGTAGAGGTTGAACAGGGGATCGCCGAAGCCCGGCCCGATGTGATCCCCCGCAAGGCGCGGCAGCGGCCAGAAGTAGACGAGCGTGAGGGCCGTGTAGAGAGCGGTAAGGGCCAGCCACGGCAGGAGGCGGCGGGCGGGAGGGGGCGGGGGCATGAGGCGGGATTGTACCGAACCCCTCACCCCTCCCTCACCGATCCGACGGATCCGTCGGATCCGTCGGATCAGACCGATAACGCCCACCAGGGGATCAAACTGCGGGCCTACACCGCCGCCGCCCCGTTCCCCGAGCTCCGCTTCTCCCCGCCCTGCAGGCTGCGCCGCAGCTCGGAGCGCAGGGTCTCGGCCTTGGGGTCGACCGGCTCCGCCGTGGCCAGGGCGCCGGTCATGTCGCTCAGCTTGCCGGAGAGGAGCAGGGCGAGCAGGTTCTCGACGAGGCTGCCGCCCCCCTTGCCGTCGCCGCTGGTCATCTGGATCTTCGGCACCACGTCGGCCTGGGACTTCTCGATCGCCTCGGCGAAGCGGCTCATCACCTGCTGCACGAGCTGTCTTCGCCTCGCCCTCGGCCATGATGCGCACCTTCTCCGCCTCGGCGGCGGCCAGGATCTGGATCTGCGACGCCTGCTGCTGGGCGCGGGCGTACTCGGCCTTACCCTCGTTGGACTGCACGGTGATGGCGATCTCCGACTCGGTCAGCGCCTGCTGCTGGCGCGCCCGGCTCTCGGCCTCGCGCAGCTCGCGCTCCTTCACCGCGGCGCGCTCCTGCCGGTTGTAGGTCTCCACCTGCTCCTCGGCGATCTGCCGCGAGCGGAGCTGCACCAGGATCTGCTCGATCTGCCCCCCGCCCTCACCCGAGGTGGGCGTGCCGATCAGCACCTCCTGGAGCTCCAGGTTGTAGTTCTCAAACCTCTCCTTCATCTGCACGCCCGAGACGTCCTGGATCTCGGCGCGGTCCTGGAGGAGCTGGATCAGCGTACGGGTCTGGCCCACGTTCTTGAAATAGGCGCTCACCATCGGATCGAGCGTCTGCTCGACCAGCTTCTTGACGTCGCCGAAGCGCTGGATCACCAGCGGCGCCTTACGGTAGTCGATGTGCACCACCACCGACAGCGGCAGGCTCGGCTCGAAGGCGTCCTTGGTGATCAGGTTCACCTCGGAGAGGTTCTCGTCGAATTTGTGGGCGCCGGTCTCCGTGCGGCTCCACTTCAGGATGAAGTTGGTGGTCGGCACGATGATCACCTTGCCGGCGTAGGTGTTGAACGCGTACTTGCCGGGCAGCAGCGGCTCGCTCCAGACGCCGCGCTCCCCCACCGTCACCAGCTCGCCGTGCTTGTACTCCTTGCCGGAGAGGTCGCGGCCGGTGTCACCGGTATAGGAGACGACCACGCCCACGGTGCCCACCTCGACGACCGTCTTGGGCACCAGCTCCTCGGTGGCGAAGAGGCGGTTGATGTAGTAGGTGCCCTCGACCAGCACCTGGAGCTGACGGCCGCGCTGGCCGCCGGCGAGCAGGAACTTGTCCGCGTCCTGGAAGCTGTTGTGGTACGTCTGGGCCTGCGCCGGGTCGTTGCCGACCAGCGGGGCGATGATCTCCCCCGAGGGCACGGCCGGGCCGTCGTGCACGGTGATGATGGCGATGCGGTCCTCGGCGCCGCGCAGGACCACCGGCCGGAAGCCGTCGCGCTCGCCGATGAGCTGCCCCATCTTGGCGAACACCGCCTCCTCGCTGCGGTCGAGCGGCAGGT
>QHVW01000388.1:9674-11069 GCA_003223675.1 Acidobacteriota bacterium | reverse complement strand
CCGCGCCGGCCCGCCGCAGCACCTCGATGGCGAGCGCCGGCCGCATCCGGCCGAGCCGCCCTTCCAGCGTGCTCTCCACGGCCAGCGCGCCATCCGCCGACTCGGCGGTGAGACCGGTCGTGAGCCCGGGGTCCGCCGCCACGGTCACGCCGGAGAGGCCGGAGGTGATCTTCCGGATCTGGGGCTCCAGGGCCGGCGGGCAGCGGAGCACCACCAGCTCGGCGCCGAAATAGGAGAGGACCTCCGCCACCTCGTCCGCCAGGGAGGCGGCATAGGCCTCCCCCCGTACGGCTTCGGGGAGGCGCTCGCGGGCGGCGCGGAAGACCCGGTCGAGGAGCCGCTCCCGCGCCTCCAGCACGGTGCGGCGGGCGGCGCGGCGGGAGGCCTCGACCTCGCGCACGGCGGTGGCGCGCAGCTCCGCCCGGCGGGCGGCCTCGGCCTCGCCGCGGCGGCGGGCGCGATGCTCCGCCGATCCGGCGGCGAAGCGGGCGGCGTCGGTCCAGGCCGCGGCGAGACGGGCGGCGATCTTCCGCTCCGCCTCCCGCTCCACGGCGGCGAGCAGGTCGTCGAGGGCCATGGCCTCACTTCCCTCCGAGCTGGAGGAGGATGAGGATCGCCACCACGAACCCCAGGATGACCATGGTCTCGGGGATCGCCACCAGGATGATGGCGGTGCCCGAGAGCTCCGGCTTCTCCGAGAGAGCCGCGGAGGCGGCGGGACCGATCCGGCTCTGAGCCCAGGCGGTGGCGATGGCGGGCACGGCCACGGCCAGCGCGGCGCTCAGGGCGATCCAGAAGATTTGCATCTCAAGCCTCCTTCCAGTGGCCGAAGGGGCGGTACTCCACCCCTCCGGGGCTGTAGAACTTCCCAAAGAATTCGACGTAGTGCAGGCGCAGGGCGTGAATCGCCGGGCTGAACAGCCCCAGCGCGAAGTTCACCAGATGGAAGAGCAGGGCCAGCAGCACCCCCACCACGGCGCTCCCCATCGCCCCCACCATCCGGTTGGCCACCACGGCCAGCATCACCGAGGCGGTCCCCAGGGCCATCACACGGGCGTAGCTTCGGTCTCGGTCAGGCGATGGAGGTCGTCTCCCTGCATGGCATGGCTCCGCGGGTCGGAATCCCAGCGAGGCCATGCTGGCACCGTGAGCCGCGGGTGGCGCCACCCTGGGGGGCGGGGGAGGGGTGCGTGGGCGGGGAGGGTATACTGCGGACGAGCACGGACATAAAGGACCCAAAGGACCACAAGGACCACAAGGACGGCAAAGACAAAGACCTGTCCTTTAGGTCCTTGCAGTCCTTTGGGTCCTTACTCAAAACCCTTCATAGGCGCAAAGGCTCTGCTGATGGGGATCTACAATGACGAAGGAATTGATCAAGGCAGAGATCGACCG
>QHVW01000388.1:0-9570 GCA_003223675.1 Acidobacteriota bacterium | reverse complement strand
TTGCCAACCTGACCCGGTAACTCCCTCCCATGGACCTCCAACTCACCGCCGCCCAAGGCGCCGACGCCATCCACCGGGCGTTCGACCAGCACCACCGGGGGCTGCGCGCCATCACCAAGCGGGTGAAGCAGCGCTTCGAGGAGCGCGACTGGGAGGGGATCCATCGCGACACCCTGGAGAAGCTGGAGCTGCCGTCGTGGAGCGTCGACGAGACGATCGGGATCCTGCGCGGCCAACTCCGCGACCGCCTCGCCGATCGGACCGTGTGGGCGGCGATGAAGGAGGCCTACGCCCGGGCCATCCTCGGGCGGGACGACTTCGAGATCGCCCAGACCTACTTCAACTCCCTCACCCGCAAGGTCTTCGCCCACGACGGGGTCGACCCCGCCATCGACTTCACCACCGAAGAGCTTCCCCTCCCCTTCCAGGGCTGGGAGATGGCGAACGCCCGCATGTACGCCGTCCACCGGATCGACGCCGCCGTGGTTCGCCGCGTCCTGGAGGACGCCGGGTTCCGCGTCCCGTTCCGCGACCTCCCGGGCGATGCCGCCCTGACGGCCGAGAGGCTCGATCAGGGGATCGCCGAGGCGCTCGGCACCCCCGAGATCGACGCGCTCGACGTGCTGCGCCCCCTCTTCTTCCGCAACAAGGGGGCCTACGTGGTGGGGCGGGCCCGCCGCGGGGAGATCCGCGTCCCCGTGGTGCTGGCGCTGGTCAACCCGCAGGAGGGGATCACGGTCGACGCCGTGCTCCACACCGAGGACGAGACCAGCGTCGTGTTCAGCTTCGCGCGCTGGGACTTCCACGTCGACGTGGCGAGCCCGCGCCAGGTGATCGGCTTCCTGAGGTCGATCCTGCCCAAGAAGCGCACGCCCGAGCTCTACATCGCCCTCGGCTACCGGAAGCACGGCAAGACCGAGCTCTACCGGGACCTGATGGCCCACATCGCCGGCACGGAAGACCGCTTCGTGGCGGCGCCGGGGGCGAGCGGGCTGGTGATGTCGGTCTTCACCCTCCCCTCCTACGACTTCGTCTTCAAGGTCATCAAGGACGCCTTCCCGCCGCAGAAGAACACCACGCGGGAGCGGGTCAAGGAGAAGTACCGCACCGTGCAGGTCCACGATCGCGTCGGGCGGCTGGTGGGCTTTCAGGAGTTCGAATTCCTCACCTTCCCGCGCTCCCGCTTCGCCCCGGAGCTGCTCGACGAGCTCCTCGCCACCGCCTCGCGGACGGTCTCCGTCCATGGCGAGGAGGTGCTGGTCCGCCACTGCTACGTCGAGCGGAAGGTGGCCCCTCTCGACCTCTACATCCAGCAGACGGACCCCGCGCAGGCCGAGGCGGCCGTCCTCGACTGGGGGCGCTGCCTCAAGGACCTCGCCGCCGCCAACATCTTCCCCGGCGACGTGCTGCTCAAGAACTTCGGCGTCACCCGCCACGGCCGGGTCCTCTCCTACGACTACGACGAGCTCTGTGCCCTCACGGATCTCTCTTTCCGGGAGCTGCCGCCGCCGCGCGACGAGCTGGAGGAGATGTCAGCCGAGCCCTGGTTCGGCGTCGGGGAGGACGACATCTTCCCCACCGAGTTGCTCACCTTCCTCGGCCTCCAGGGGGAGCTGCGGGAGGCCTTCCTCCGCGAGCACGGCGACCTGTTCGGCGTCGAGCTCTGGCGGAGCCTCCAGGAGCGTCTCCGCCAGGGGGAGGTGGTCTCCTTCTACCCCTATGGCGAATCGCGCAGGCTGCATCCCGGCCTTTTGGATCGATTGGATAGGATGGACGCGTGGAGCCCCGCCCGTTCCTGACCGCCCGCTGGCGCTATCTCGCGATGCTCAACTACGAGGTGCCGCCGGAGATCCTGGCGCCCCTGGTGCCGGCCGGCACGGAGCTCGACTCGTGGCGGGGGAAGACCTTCGCCAGCGTGGTGGGCTTCCTCTTCCTCGACACCCGGGTGCGGGGGATCGCGATCCCCGGGCATCGCGACTTCGAGGAGGTGAACCTCCGCTTCTACGTGCGCCGCAAGGCGGAGGACGGCTGGCGCCGGGGGGTGGTCTTCGTCAGGGAGATCGTCCCCCGCTTCGCCATCGCCGGCACGGCGCGGCTCCTCTACGGCGAGAAATACGTCTCCCTGCCGATGCGCCACGCAATCACCGGGGACCCCACCCGGGGCGGCATGTACGTGATGTACGGCTGGCGATTCCGGGGGCGCTGGAACGGCATCGGCGCCGTGGTGGGGGGCGCGCCCCAGGAGGCGGCGCCCGGCTCGGAGGAGGAATTCATCACCGAGCACTACTGGGGGTACTCCTCCCTGCGCGGCGGCGGCTGCGTGGAGTACCAGGTGGAGCACCCGCGCTGGCGGGTCTGGAAGCTGCTGCGTCCGGTGCTCGACTGCGACGTGGCCGCCCTCTACGGCCGGCAATTCGCGGCGCCCCTCACCGGGGAGCCCAGCTCGGCCTTCCTGGCGGACGGCTCGGAGGTGGCGGTCTATCCGGGGCGGCGGGTGGCCTGAGGATTCGTGGCGGTGGCGAGCTCCTCTGTCCCCAGGATCTTCAACAGCGGCTTGTCCCGCCCGTAGAGATCGTCCCGGAGCTGCACCGTCCCGGCGTCGTCCACCCAGGCGGTCCAGTAGGCGACGTGGACGGGGAGGGGCCTGGGGATGGTGATCCAGGTCTCCCAGCCCTTGGCGATCGTCGCGGCGATCTTATCGGGCGTCCATCGGGGATCGTCCTGCAGCAGGTACTCGGCCAGCTCCACCGGCTTCTCGATGCGGATGCAGCCGTGGCTGAAGCTGCGCACGGTGCGGCTGAACAGGGCGCGCGACGGCGTATCGTGCAGGTAGACGTTGAAGCGGTTGGGGAAGAGGAATTTGACCCGTCCCAGGGCGTTCTTGGGGCCGGGCTTCTGACGGACCTCGGTGCCCTGGACCTCCAGACCCTCTTTCTCGGCATACCCCGGCTCGCGCGCGATCCGCGGCAGCACCTCCTTGCGGGCGATGTCCGGCGGCACGTTCCAGTAGGGGTTGAGGACCACGTTGGTCATCCGGCCGCTGAACATCGGGGTCCGGGTCGTGGGCTTGCCGGCGACGACCTTCATCGCCAGCACGGATTTGCCGCCGTCCATCACGTCCAGGTGGAAGCCGGCGATGTTCACCATGATGTAGCGCTCGCCAGGATCGCCAAGATCGCGCGGCAACCAGCGCCAGCGGTCGAGGTTGATCTCGATCTGCCGGACCCGCTGCTCGGCCGGCACGTTGAGGGCCGCCAGGGTCCCCTTGCCCAGCTTGCCGTCAGTATCGAGGCCGTGCTGATCCTGAAACTTGACCAGGGCGGCCTGGAGGGGGGCGTCGAAGAGATCGCGGGGGTTGTCCCCTTGGGGGGCCGGCGAGGCGTTCGGCGCGAGGTCCCCCGAGGCTTCGAGGCGGGCGCGCAGGGCGGCCACCCGTTCGCCGCGGTCGCCGGGCTTCAGGGACGGTCCGGCCGGCACCTCCGGCCAGCCGCCGCGGGCGGCCAGGGCGCGGTACTGCGCCAGCGCGGCCTTGAGGGCCTTGTAGCCGGCGTGGGGGGGCGCGAGAGCGGCGAGCGCCTGGCGCACGCGGTCGCCGGTGACAGCGCTCTCCAGGGCGGCGGCGAGATCGGTCTCGGGGAGGTTGAGCCGGCAGTCGCTGTAGAGCAGGTCGGGGTTCACCGCGCCGTTGTACAGGTCGGCCGCGAAGCTCAGGAAGGCGTCGGTCAGCCGCAGGTCGATTTCCGCGAGGTCGCCGGTCGCCGGAGCGCTCTTCGCCTGGGCGAGCCGCTGGCGCAGGTCGGCCAGGCGGTAGCGCTCGGGGTCGAGGCCGTCGGCGGGGGCGTCGGCCAGGGCAGCGATCAGCTCGTCGGCGTCCGGCCGTACCCCCTTGTCGCCGATCCAGGCGGGAGCGTACTGCCGCCGGTCGTAGAAGCAGGGGAGATCGGGCGCGGCGCGGAAGCTCCCGCCCGCCGCCGGCAGCTCCGGCGGCTTGCCGGAGGCGGGGATGCGGGCGCGGAGGATCGGCTGCAGGGTCTGGGGGAGCGAGGGGGCGGGCTGCTCCTGGACCGGGGCCTGGGCCGCCAGCGGCACGATCCCCGTCAGAATGAGCCCCGCGAGAAGTATGGCGAGCCCGCGAGGGCTGAGTAAAGACCTCAAGGGTACAGCGCCTTTCTCAGTCCCCGGCCGCCAGGAAGCGGACGAAATCGGACTCGGTGAGGATGCCCACCAGGCGCTCGCCCTCGACCACGGGCAGGCAGCCGTACTTGTTCTCGATCATCGTGCGCGCGGCGCCCCGGATGTCCTCGTCCGGCCGGGTGGTCGCGACCTCGCGGGTCATGATCTCCCCGGCGGTGAGCAGGAGCTGGGTGGCGCGCTCGACCTCGGGCGACGTCCCCACCTGCCCCTTGAGGGCATGGCGGAGCAGGTCGCGATGGGAGATCAGGCCGATCAGCCTCCCCTCCTGCACGACCGGGGCGTGGCGGATGTTGCGCTCGTCCATCAGATCGCTCACCGTGGCGAGGTCGTCCTCGACCCCGACCGCGAAGACTCCCTCGGTCATCAGATCCCGCACTCGAAGCTGGGTCATGGAAGTCCTACCTCCCTTCACGGCTACCTTCTCACAGGTGGCTCGACCCGGCACCACCCTTTGGCGTGGGACGGGATCACCCCGTTACAATCACCCTGTTACAGCGGGGGACCGGGAATCGGCGGCCGGCCGGTTGGGTTAAGATGTCCTGATCGCTGGAGAGGCCTGACGTGTGCCCTCTTCCCTTGTAGGAATTACCCAACATTCTTGGAGACCCGTATGAGAAAGACCTTGATTCTGCCCGCCGCGCTGCTCGTCGCCATGGCCGCGGTGGCCGGTGCACAGACGGCCAAGCCCGCGGCGCCCGCGCAGAAGCCTGCGGCTCAGCCCGCGCAGAAGCCCGCGGCCCAGCCCGCGCCCGCCCCGTCCGCGGCCGGCAAGCCGGAGTCCCTGCCGGACCGGGCCAGCTACATCATCGGATTCAACATCGGCCGCACGTTCAAGACGAATGACATCCAGGCCAACCCGGATCTCGTCCTGAAGGGGCTGCGCGACGGTCTGGCGGGCGAGACAGGGCTGCTCACTCCCGAGGAGATGCAGTCCACCATGCAGGCTCTCCAGCAGCAGGTGCAGACGGCGCAGGCTTCGAAGCAGAAGGCGCTGGGCGAGAAGAACAAGACCGAGGGCGCGGCCTTCCTGGAGAAGAACAAGGCCCGCGCCGGGGTCAAGACGACCGCGAGCGGCCTCCAGTACGAGGTTCTGAAGGAGGGCTCCGGCCCGAACCCCAAGGCGACCGACACCGTGACCGTGAACTACAAGGGCACGCTGATGGACGGCACCACCTTCGACAGCTCCTATGACCGCGGCCAGCCGGCCACCTTCGTACTCAATCAGGTCATCCCGGGCTGGACCGAGGGCGTGCAGCTCATGAAGCCGGGCGCGAAGTACAAATTCTACATCCCCTCCAACCTCGCCTACGGCGAGCAGGCACCGCCCCAGATCGGCCCCAATGCGCCGCTGATCTTCGAGGTCGAGCTGCTCTCGATCGGCGAGCCCAAGGAGCCGGCCAAGCCCGGCACCCCCTCGGGTCAGCCCCAGGGCGAGCAGAAGCCGGCCACCCAGAAGCCGCCGGCGCGGTAAGCCCTACGGCTCGGAACGCGATGTAGGGGCGCCCCTGTGTGGGCGCCCTTCTTCTTTGGCGCGCCAGAAACAGGGCGGCCACGCAGGACTGCCCCTACAAATCTAAAACCTCCCGCCGCGCCGCCTCGATGTCCTCCAGCGCCATCTCCATCCGCTCCCGGTGAGTGCGGAAGGAGAGGACGCAGATGCGCAGGGCGAATTTCCCACGCAGGCGCGTGGGGGTGAGGAAGACCCGCTGGCGGGCGTTGATGCGCTCGCGGAAGCGCTGGTTGAGCGCGTCGAGCTCCTCCTCGGGCATCCCCGGAGGGGCGAGCCGGAAGGCGAGGAGCGAGAGCTGCGGCTCGGCGAGCATCTCGATCCCCTCCATGCCGCGCAGGCGGTCCGCCGCCAGCCGGGTGAGAGCGAGCTTCTCCTCCAACTGCTCCCGGAAGGCGCCCGCGCCGTGCATCTTGAACGGCAGCCAGACGCGCAGCCCCCGGAACGGCCGCGAAAGCTCCGGCGAGTACTGGCTGAAATCCACCCGGTCGGGATCGTTCTGCATCCCCGGCATGTAATCCCCCGTCACGCTGTGGGCGCGGCGCAGCGCCTGGCCGTCGCGCACCAGCACGGCGCCGGTCCCATAGGGGAGGAAGAGCCCCTTGTGGGGATCAAGGACGATCGAGTCCGCCCGCTCGATGCCCCGCAGGGTCCGCTTCCCTTCGTCGGTCAGCAGGAAGAAGCCACCGTAGGCCGCGTCCACGTGCAGCCATAGCCCGTGCCGGGCGGCGAGGTCAGCCAGCTCCGGGAGGGGATCGACGGCGCCGGTGTTCGTGGTGCCCGCGCTGGCCACGATCAGGAAGGGGGTGAGCCCCCGGCGGCGGTCCTCCTCGATCAGGGCCTCCAGGGCGTCCGGCCGCAGGCGGAAGAGGTCGTCGGTGGGCACCTCGCGGACGTTCCCCTCGGGAAAGCCGGCGAGGATCGCCCCCTTGGCCACCGAGTGGTGGGCCTGGTCGGAGGCGTAGAGGGTCCCGTGGAGGAAGTTCTCCGGCAGCCGCTCGCGCCGGGCGGTCACCAGGGCGGTCCAGTTGGCCAGCGAGCCGCCGCTGGTCAGCGTCCCCCGCGCCTCGGAGGGATACCCGGCGATCTGGCAAAACCAGTTGATGACGTTCATCTCGATCCGCGCCAGGGCGGGCGCGTTGACGTAGATCGAGCTGTAGCGGTTCATCGAGTCGGCGATCAGGTCCGCCACCGCGGCATGGAACAGGCCCCCGCCGGGAATGTAGGCGAGGTAGCCCGGGCTCGCGGTGTTCATGGTCGGCGGGAGCGCCCGCTCGAAGAAGAGGTCGAACAGCTCGGCGACCGCCGTGCCGGTCTCGGGCAGAGGCTCCGCGAGCGACTGGGCGACCTCGAAGCCGCCGCGGGTGTCCGACAGCGGCTGTTCCGGAAGCGATTCGATCTGGTCCACGATCCGGTCGAGCGCCGCCTCCACGAGCGCGCGCATCTCCGGGGCGGAAAGCTCCAGGGGGTGGGGGTGGTCGGTCATGGGGGGAGCCTACCAGGAACACGGACGGGCACGGACCAACACGGACTTTCACGGACGAGCACCCTCGTCCCTGTTCGTCCGTGTTCGTCCGTGTCAGTCCGTGTTCCCTTTCGCCCCCCGCGCCAACCGGTCCAGCAGCGCCAGCCGCTCCCCCGGCTCCTCCGGCAGGGGGCCCGCGTCGAGGCAGCGCCCGCCGCGCACGGCGAGGGCCCGCGTGGCGCGGGGGGCGAAGGGCTCGATCTCGTGCGACACCACCACCACCGCGGCGCCGGATTCCACCAGCCGGCCGCTCCAGGCGAGGAGATCCTCGCGGGCGCCGCGATCCATGGCTTCGAGGGGCTCATCGAGCAGGACCTGACGGGGCGTGCCCACCAGCGCCGCGGCCAGCACGGCCCGGCGGCGCTGGCCCATCGACAGCTCGCGCACCGAGCGATGGGCGAGCATACCGAGGCCCACCCGCTCCAGCGCCTCGCGGCCGCGTTCCCGCGGCTCGCCGCGCAGCCGGCAGACGAGGTCGAGAATCTCGCGCACGGTGGCGTAGGGGGTGAGGTCCGGCTGCTCGGGGACGTAGGCGAGATCCCGCCGCGCCGCCACCTCGTCGGTCCAGAGGTCGTGACCGTCGATCTCGATGCGGCCGGAATCCGGCATCTCGATCCCCGCCGCCAGCTTGAGCAGCGTGCTCTTGCCGCAGCCGTTGGGGCCCAGCAGCAGCGTCAAGCCGGGACCGATCTCCAGGTCGACGCCGGAGAGGACCGGCTCGGCCTCGCGGTAGGCGAAGGAGACCTGATGGAGCCGGATCACGACGCGCTCCAGGATTGCGGATCGCCCGCCGCCAGGTGGTGGAGCTCCAGCCAGCGGCTGACCTTCTGCCGGCGCTCCCGCTCCGCCGCGGCGCGCAGGGCCCAGGGGACCAGCGCGAGCGGGAGGAGGGCGGCCCAGGGGAGCAGGGCCGCCAGCGCCGCGAGGAGCCCGCCTTCGAAGAGGATCTCCCCGGCGGCGCCCGTCCGCCGTTCCGGCGCCCGCCGCATGGCCCCGGCCGCGCGGACGGACAGGAAGGGGAGGATGGCCAGGATCACCAGCGCGGCGGGAGCGATCCGCGCCGCCAGCAGGACGAGCGGCAGCGCGTGACCCCCGAGGATCAGGGCGTCCGCGCCGGCCCGCCGGGCCGCGGACCACGGGAGCGAGCGCGACCAGGGCCACGCCGGCCGGCGGACGGCGAGCGCCTCGGCCATCTGCGCCAGCGCCAGGACCACCGCCAGGCCGGCGCCCAGCCGCGCCGCCATCCGGACGTGCTCCGGCGCGAGGCTGTTGTTGGCGGTGAACGCGAAGGCCGCGCTTAAGGGGAGGAGCCCGAGGGCCAAAGCGCCGAGCAGGGAGGTCCCCAGGGCCCGCCAGACGATCCGGAGCTCGAGGAGGGTGCCGCGCGAGGCCCGGGGCAGATGCACCGCCGGAGCCCCGGAGCGCGCCAGGGGGCCCGCCACGAGATCGGCGGCCACGAGCAGGGCCACGGCGATGCCCAGCGTCTCCCAGCCGCCGGAGCCTGCCAGGACGGCGGCGGCCAGGGCGGGCGGCCGGGCCGCCCACCGCCGCTCGGCCGGCGTCACGCACAGGGCCGCCGCCAGGGCGGTGACGGTCAGCTTGAGAGCGTCCGCCAGGAGAGCGGTGGGGGAGAGGGAGGCGAAGGCGGCCAGGAAGAGCAGCCCCAGCAGGAGGGGAATCTGGGCGATGGCGATGGCGAGGCCCGCGGCGCGGCGGTGGGCGAGCCCGCTCACCGGCAGATGCCGCAGCCATCCACCGAGACCCCGGCAGACCCGCGGCGCCGCCTCCGCCGCCGCGCCCAGCATCACCGCCGCGAACAGGACCGCCGTGCCGCCCGAGGCCCGCGCGCCGAACAGGACGTGGGACAGCGAGGTCACGAAGTCGGTCCCCAGCAGCATCCCCGCCCCGAACGCCGCCGTGATCAACGGCACCAGAAGCCGCATCGCCAGCCGGGCGCCGACGGCGAAGTGGAAGCGGAGGAGGGGGAGCAGCATCGGGGGATGATAGCGGCGTCCGCCACCCGGGCATCAATGCCCGGGCTACGATTCAACCGAAAAGCCTCCTGAAGGGGGCTCTTGGCTTTTCAGGGAGCCGGCTTCAGCCGGCTTTTCGTTTGCAACGTAGCCCGGGCATTGATGCCCGGGCGGACCGGCGGGCACTATACTCATGAATGTCATGGCTCAGAAGGAAGGCACCGTACCCGAGCTTCCTACCCTGCTGGTAATCCAGCAGCATCGCGTTGACCGCCTCTTCGAAGCTGCCGACCGTCTGGCCGCTGTTCCTCTCTCCCCTCTTACTGAAGCCGAGGTGGAGGAAGAAGTTCAGGCCGTTCGCGTAGCTCGGC
>QHVW01000700.1 GCA_003223675.1 Acidobacteriota bacterium | reverse complement strand
CCGAGACCGGGATGAACCTCTCCAACCTCTACGCCGGGCCGCGCCGGCCGGGCACGGTGGGGGTGCCGCTGCCGGGGGTCTCCGCCCGCATCGTCGACGGCGAGCTCCAGGTGCGCGGCTCGAACGTCTTTTCCGGCTACTGGCGGGCCCCGGAGAAGACCGCCGCCAGCTTCGTCCACGACGACCTCGGCCGCCGCTGGTTCAAGACCGGCGATCTGGCCGTGCAGGACCCCGATATGGGCTACATCACCCTCCTCGGCCGCCGCCACGAGCTGATCATCAGCGGCGGCTTCAACATCTATCCGCGGGAGATCGAGGAGGTGTTGGTGGGCTTCCCCGGCGTCCGCGAGGCCGCGGTGGTGGGCCGCCCCCATCCGGACTGGGGGGAGGTCCCGGTCGCCTTCCTGGTCGAGGAGACCGCCGCCGCCGTGGACGACGGCGAGCTGATCGCCTTCTGCAAGACCCAGATGGCCGGCTTCAAGGTGCCGCGGGAGATCCGGCGGATCGAGGCGCTGCCGCGGAACGCGCTGGGGAAGGTGGAGAAGCACAAGTTGCCGGGGTGAGCGCGCGGCGCGCATCGTCCGCCAATCCCTGCTATAAGATGCTATAAGAGGGTATGAAGACCTATCTGGGCGTCGATCTCGCGGGTGAGAGCGGGAACACCGGCGTCGCCGAGATCCTCGACGCCCCCGAGGGCCTCTTCTATCAGTTTCCCCAGGAATCCTGGCGCGGCCACGAGGGGCTCGAGCGCATCGAAAAGCGCTCCCGGGGGGCGGAGAAGACCGCGGTGGACCAGCCGTTCTCCTACCCCGCGTCCTGCATGCGCTGGTTCCTGGGACAGACCGGACCCGACATCGGAAACGAGCCCTTCCTCTGGCGGCGCACCGACCGCGAGATGGCCGAGCGCGTCACCAAGTACGGCATCCCCCGCAACACCGTACAGCAGGTCGGCCGCTGCTCGAACGTCTGGCGGGCCGTCGAGCTGGCCAACCTCCTGGGGGTGCCTCGCGAGGTGGTCTGCAGCGGCACCGGGCGGCTCATCGAGACCCACCCCCGGGTCGCCTGGACCCTGGTCATCGTCAGCCTCGCGGACCCGGAGGTGACGGAGAGCCTGGTGTCGCACTACAAAGGCGCGGCCTCGGGCCCGGAGGACCGGGGACAGCGGAACCAGCAGAAGGATCTCCGCGAGCGGATGCTCTGCATCCTCTCCGAGGGCACGGGCCTCCGCCCTCGCCGGCCGGGTCAGCGGGAGCTCGCCTTCAAGACCGACGACAACCTCGATGCCCTGATCTGCGCCTTCGTCGCCTACCTGGCCGACCACCGCGCCGCCGAGCGCTGCCTGCCGCCCCGCGTCCCCGAGGAGACCCTCCAGCTCGAAGGAGCGGCGATCATCCCCACCCAGGACTGGCAGGCGCGCCTGCTGGTGAAGAAAGGGCAGCACTGAGGACCCGGGTGGAGATCGGCCCCCCGCTTGACCGCGCCGCCGCCGCACGCTATCCTCCCCCTCCTCGCGGTTGAATCCCGAATGAGACCGCATATGTCGGGGCGTAGCTCAGCTTGGTAGAGCGCACGGTTCGGGACCGTGAGGCCGGAGGTTCAAATCCTCTCGCCCCGACCATTCCAATCTCCCTCAGACAATCCGGAATCTGCCCTCCCGGTGGCCGTACAATAGGCCGCCCGGGGAAGATATGTCCTTTTAGGAGAACAAGATGAGCTGCTGGAGATCCGCTGGATTGGGATGCCTTCTGCTCGGGGCCGCCGCCGTCGCATCCGCGCAGCCGGACGCCGTACGCGACAAGGTGCGGGCCTACCGCGCTGCCCACGAGAAGGAGATCGTGGGCGAGCTGACCGGCCTGCTCGCCCTGCCCAACGTCGCCACCCGCGTGCCGGATATCGAGCGCAACGCCGACCATCTGACCGCCATGCTGGAGCGCCGGGGATTCGCCGTCCAGCGGCTCTCGGCGGGGCCGGGCACGCCGCCGGCCCTCTACGGCGAGCTCCGCGTCCCCGGAGCCCAGCGGACCCTGATGTTCTACGCCCACTACGACGGCCAGCCGGTGGGCCAGAAAGGGTGGCTCTCCGACCCCTTCAAGCCCGTCCTCCGCTCGGGACCGCTCGGCGGGCCCAACGTCAAGGAGATCGACCTCCAGTCCGTATTGACCGCGAAAAGCGGGCCCCTCGATCCGGAGTTGCGCCTCTACGCCCGCTCGGCGAGCGACGACAAGGCCCCCATCGTGGCCATCCTGACGGCGCTCGACGCCCTGCGCGCCGCGGGGCTCCAGCCCTCGGTCAACCTCAAGCTCTTCCTGGAAGGGGAGGAGGAGCAGGGCTCGCACAACCTGGGGAGCATCCTGCGGCGCAACACCGAGCTGCTCGCCGCGGACGCCTGGCTGCTCTGCGACGGGCCGGTCCACCCCACCCGCAGGATGCAGCTCTACTTCGGCGCGCGCGGCG
>QHVW01000699.1 GCA_003223675.1 Acidobacteriota bacterium | reverse complement strand
GGTAGAGGCACTCCTCCAACCCCTTGCGCCAGGCGTCATAGCTCTTCGCCTTCACCGCCGCATCGGGCAATGGCGCGAAGCGGGCCCCAGGGACCGGCTCGGCCTCCAGATCCCCCTGCGCCAGCTCGGCCGGCTCGGCGGCGTACCAATCCGCTCCCTCCTCGGCAAGAGGGGTCAGCAGCGACACCTCCTCGGTGTGGTCG
Organism: Acidobacteriota bacterium; assembly: GCA_003223675.1. Taxonomy (GTDB): domain Bacteria; phylum Acidobacteriota; class Thermoanaerobaculia; order Multivoradales; family UBA5704; genus DATARR01. Next base: position 1,292 of record QHVW01000699.1, on the reverse strand, counting down.
ATCCCCCGCTTCGCGTCCTGATAATGAACGTTCGCCGTGGCGAAGAGGTACGGCTCGTAGACGATCCCCTCCGGCTTGGCGCGCAGGGGGAGGAAGCGCTGGGGGACGTCCGGCGGCAGCACGGGTGCCACCTCTTTCGCCGAAGCGGCGGGGGCTGCGGCGGCGGCCTGGAGCGGGCGTTGAGCTCCCGTGGGCTCCTGGGCCTGGACCGGCGCGGCCGGCGGGGCCTGCTTGACGGGATCCATCAGCCGCTTGATCTCGGGCCGGGTGAGCGGGCCGCGCAGATAGGAGAGGGTCCAGCGGGTCTGGAAGAGCACCGGCTCGTCCTGGTGCACGTCGTGGAGCAGGAAGACCCGGTTGGTGAGCCCGGAGAGGATCTGCTCCATCTTCGCGCGGTCGAAGCTGCCCCCGGCCGCCGCCCCTTCCAGGCCGTCCATCAGCCGCTGCTTGTCGCGCTCGGTCTGCAGCCGCCCCAGGAACCAGGTGCCGACGTTGGAGAGCCCCTTGTAGTCGATGTCCACCGGGTTCTGGCTGGCGAGCACCACCCCCAGGCCGAAGGCGCGCGCCTGCTTGAGCAGGGTCAGCAGCGGCCGCTTCGACGGCGGCTCGGCCACCGGCGGCATGTAGCCGAAGACCTCGTCGATGGCCAGGATGGCCCGCAGGCTGGTGGTGCCCGCCTTGGCTCGCATCCAGCCGAGCGTCTGGTTGAGCAGGAGCGCCACGAAGAACATCCGCTCGCGGTCCGAGAGATGGGCGATCGAGAAGACGGCGATCCGCGGCTTGCCCGACGCGGTGTAGAGCAGACGGTCGACGTCGAGCGGCTCGCCGCGCAGCCAGGCCGCGAAGTTGGGCGAGCCGAGCAGGTTGTTGAACGCCATCGCCAAGCCGAAGCGGTCCTTGGCCGGAAAGAAGGTCTCCAGGTCCATCACCCCGACCCGCTCCATGGGCGGCTTCTGGATCTGCTGGATCAGCGCGGCGAGGTCGAGCCCGCGCCCCTCGCGCCAGGCGGTGTCGAAGATGTTGGCCAGCAGGATGTGCTCGCGCCCCTGGATGGGATCGGAATCCACGCCCAGCAGGGCGAGCAGGCTGGCCACCAGGGTGCCGACGCGCTCCCGCAGCAGGTCGCCGTCGGCGATCACCTCGGGTGGGGGCGCCGCGAGGGAGGAGAGGATCGAGATCTGGAGCCCGGCCTCGCTCCCCGGGGTATACAGGGCGAATTCGGCCGCGTCGCGCAGACGGGCGATCCGCTCGCCGCTCTGATCCCAGCGGGCCAGCCCGTCGCGCCAGGTCTC
>QHVW01000697.1 GCA_003223675.1 Acidobacteriota bacterium | reverse complement strand
CCGCGCGATCCGGCGCCGGTGATCCGGGTCACCGCGCCCAACGGCGACGAGCTGGCGGAGTATCTCGACGCCTCGCCGGCGCGGGTACGGTTCCTCGAGCGCACCGGCAAGGCCGCCCCCGAAGGGGAGGGGATCTTCGACCGCGCCGGCCTGCTCGAACGGCTCGCCCTCTTCCAGGCCACCGAGCAGGAGCGCCACTTCCACAAGGCCGGCATGAAGACCCAGCGCCAGACCTGGGAAGAGAGCTTCTGGCACCGCCTCGCCTATCACTGCGTCCGCGAATTCGAAGAGGAAGGCCGCGGCACCTTCCATCCAGCCATCGACGAGACGACCGGCCGGTTCACCTTCACCTACAGGCAGACGGGCGGCGACCCCGTGGTCCGCCTCGCCGTGCCGCGCGACCGCGTGCGGGCCGCCCTCCAACTCCTGGCGGCCGAGTATCCAGAGCAGGCGGATCTCGCCATCAGGCCCATCCCGCTGATGTCGA
>QHVW01000698.1 GCA_003223675.1 Acidobacteriota bacterium | reverse complement strand
ACCGAGGCCAAGACGTATATCGATCGCTTCGGTCCTCCGAAAGGATAAGATCCTCATGCGATGACCGATCCACCGATCTCCCCGGAAGCCCGGCGCTACCTCGAAGCCGCGCTCGCCGCCTGCCGCCGGGCCGGGGAGATCCACCGGGAGCATTTCCGCTCGGCAACGCTGCGGGTGGATTTGAAGCAGGACGCCTCCCCGGTCACCGTGGCCGACCGCGGCTCCGAGGAGGCGATCCGCGAGACGCTCCACCGCGCCACCCCCGAGCTCGGTCTCCTCGGCGAGGAATTCGGCCAGGAGGGGAGTGAGCGCGACCGCTGGATCATCGATCCGATCGACGCCACCAAGAACTTCGTGGCCGGCCTCCCCTTCTTCGCCACCCTGATCGGCCTGGAGCTCGACGGCGAGCTCGTCTTCGGCGCCGTCCACGCGCCCGCCCTGGGACCCGGGTCGGGCCTGTTCGCTGGGCAGGCCTCCGGCGAGAGCGCTTCGCTGGGAGAGACCTGGTGGGCCGCCCGCGGCGAAGGAGCCTGGGGCGGGACCGGCACCACGATCGAGACCTGCCGGCAGCGTCGGCTGCGGGTGAGCGGGACGTCGGAGATCGAGAAGGCCTTCGTGGTCCACGGCGGGCTGAACCTCTTCCAGCGGAACGGCCTCTGGCCGGCCTTCTCGGACCTCGTTGCCCGCGCCTACCGCACCCGCGGCTTCGGCGACTGGTGGGGTCACATCCTGGTCGCCGAGGGGCGCTGCGACGCCATGATCGAGGCCCGCGTCGCGATCCACGACGTGGCGGCCCTGAAGCCGATCCTCGAAGAAGCCGGAGGCGTCCTCCTCACCCGCGACGGCGAGCCGCTCGTCACCGGCTGGACCGGCGGTGCGTTCTCGGCGACGCGGGGGCTGGCGGGGGCGTTGCGGGCGGTGATGGGGTTCTGATGTCCACTCGACGATCTCCTTCAGTGGCAGAGATCCGGGAAGAAGCCCGCCGGCGGGCTCACCTCCTCCGGGATGTACCGCGGGAGCAACTGGTGGCCCGCTTGATCGAAGTCGGTGAGCAGATCCGCCAGGAGGCGATCGCGGAGGGGACGGCCGTGGATGGGGACTGGACGGATGACTGAGGCCACCCATCTTCGGCGTAATCGGTAACGATCGTAGGGACGTCTCTTCGAAGGGCATGCCCTCCCGGAAACCCCAGCCTGAAGAAGCAGGCTCCTCTCCCGACCCGCTTGCGCGTGTAGGAAACGTGTGTGGCCTCGGGAGGAGACGTCCCGACGGTGAAGGCCTGCCCACGTCGTGCTGAAACGGGCTGGGACGTCTCTACCGCCTACGCCGAGCGTTTTCGATCTTGGAGAAGGAGGCTCAGGAGGTTCTCGCCTTTACCAGATCCTCTCAAAGCAGCCAGGGGATTGGTGGAGATGAGGACGATCCGGATCGTCTCTCCGTCGTCCAGCCAGACAAGCCGGTCTCCTTCCTTGATCTGATGCCGTTTGCGAATGACGGCGGGGATGGTGGTCCGTCCTTTCCCGTTGATCGAGGTCGTCATTGGGTCTCCCGTGGACCAATTTAGCCCGATTTCGCGAAACCGGCGACACCCCCTCCCCCTCCCCCGCCCTCTCCGCTACAATTCCCCCGCTAGCACCGAGACGTAACCTCCCGAGGAGAAGTATGCCTGCCTTCACGAACCTCGAATTCCATCGGACGGGAATCGGCCTGGTCCCGGAGCGGCCTGGGGAGACGCACACGGCCATCTACGTGGCGGTGGTGCCCGGCAGCGGCTCGGCCCTGCGGTCCTG
>QHVW01000696.1 GCA_003223675.1 Acidobacteriota bacterium | reverse complement strand
CCCGGTCTGGCGCGGCCGGTTCCGCAGCCGCACGATCGAGAGCCTGGTCGCCGAGGCGAAACAGCTCGAGGCGGCGGGAATCACCGAGCTCAACCTGATCGCCCAGGACACCACCCGCTACGGCGAGGATTTGGGGGTGCGCCGGCACGGCCTCACGCGGCTGGTCGAGGCGCTCCTCCAGAGCACGTCGATCCCCTGGATCCGGTTCCTCTACGCCTATCCGACCACGCTCGACGAAGACCTGCTCCGCCTGATGGGCAGCGAGGAGCGCTTCTGCTCCTACCTCGACATGCCGCTCCAGCACAGCCATGGGGAGATCCTCTCGGGGATGCGGCGCGGCGGCGACGCGAAGAGATGCCTTCGCCTGCTCGACCGGGCGCGGGAGCTGGCACCGGACGTCTTCCTGCGCTCGACGTTCATCGTAGGCTTTCCGGGTGAGACCGAGGAGCATTTCCGGGACCTCCTGGAATTCATCGAGCGGGCCCGCTTCGACCACCTGGGCGCCTTCGCCTACAGCCCCGAGGAGGGGACGCCGGGCGCGGAGCTCAAAGGCCGGGTGCCGAAGAACGTCCAGCGCCGGCGCCTGCGGCAGCTCCTGGAGGCGCAGAAGCCGATCGCCCTCGCCCAGCGCCGGCGGCTGGTGGGCCGGCGGATGCCGGTGCTCGTGGAGGGGGCGTGCGAGGAGTCCGAGCACCTCCTCCAGGGCCGCCATCACGGCATGGCGCCGCAGATCGACGGCCGCGTGCTGATCAACGACGGCTCGGCCCCGGCCGGCACCCTGGCCCTGGTCGAGATCACCGAGGCCTATGCCGACGACCTGGTGGGGCACGTCGTTGGCGCCGTCCGGCCCCAGGACGCGGACCGCGTGATCATCGCGGAAAACACCGCGGAAACCATCGCGGAGAGCGCCGCCGTCCTCGTTTGAGCGATAAGCTCCCTCCCATGCACGTCGTCCAGGACGCCTTCAACAGCAGCGACCTGCCGCAGGGTGGTGTCGTCACCATCGGCAATTTCGATGGGGTCCACCGCGGCCAGCGGGCGATCCTCGACCGCACCGTGGAGCGCGCCCGGGAGCTCGGCGTCCCGGCGATGGTCGTCACTTTCGATCCTCACCCCCTGGCCGTCCTCGCGCCGGAGCGGGCGCCGGTGCCGCTGACCACGCCGAAGCAGAAGGAGGCGCTGCTGGAGGCGGCCGGGATCTCGACCATGCTGGTGGTCCGCTTCACCCCCGAATTCTCGCGGGTGCCGGCGGGGCAGTTCGTGCGCGAGCTCCTCCACGAGAAGCTGCGCGTCCAGGAGATCTACGTGGGTGAGGGCTTCGTCTTCGGCCACCAGCGGGACGGGAATCTGGAATTGTTACAGAGGATGGGCGAGGAGCTCGGCTTCACCGCCCACGGCGTGCCGGAGGTGGCCTGGGAGGGCGAGCGGATCTCCAGCACCCGCATCCGGCGGGCGCTCTCCGAGGGGAAGGTCACCGACGCCGCGGAGATGCTGGGTCGGCCGTACTCGATCTCGGGTACCATCGCCCGGGGCGACCGCATGGGGCAGAAGCTGGGCTGGCCGACGATCAACGTCACGTCCGAGAACAAGCTCCTGCCCGCCGACGGCGTCTACGCAGCCCGGGTGTTCTTCCCGAGCTACCCGGCGACCTTCGACGGCGTGACCAACATCGGCACGCGGCCGACCGTGTACGAGAACTATCAGCGGGTGGTGGAGAGCCACATCCTCGACTTCAAGGCCAACGTCTACGGCCAGCGGGTGGAGCTGCAGTTCCACAAGCGGCTGCGCGAGGAGCGGATCTTCCCCACGGTGATGGACCTCTCGGCCCAGATCGGCCGCGACGTGGAGGCGACGCGCGAATTTTTCGCCCACCGGCGGAGGATGGAACAAGAGACAGCCCCGGCCGCGTTGGAAGGGGAGTAGAGGCCGCCCGCGGGGCGGCCCTCTTTCATGGAACGTTACCGGAGAGGAAGAGAAAATCATGGCCAGTGAGAAGATCCTGACTATCACCGACGAAAACTTCGAGACCGAGGTGCTGACGACAAGGTCCGCATCGCCAAGCTGAACGTGGACGAGCAGCAGAAGATCGCGTTCCAGTTCCAGGTGTCGAGCATCCCCACCTTCATCCTGTTCAAGGATGGCAAGATGGCCGACCGCACCATGGGCGCCATGCCCAAGCAGGCCTTCGAGAAGTTCATCGAGCGCAACCTGTAGCCGTAAGCGATGAGAGCCCGTCTGGAAGCGCTCTCGGCCGGCCTTGAGGAGATGGGCTGCGAGGCCCTCCTCGTCCTCGCCCCGTCGGCGGAGGACACGGACCTCGCGCCGTTCCTGCCGGGCCCCGCCCACCTGGGGGAGTGCTTCCTGATCCTCCCCCGGGGGGGAGAGCCGCGCCTGGGCTTCCTGACGCTGATGGAGCGCGAGGAGGCGGCCGGGACGGGACTGGCCCTGCTGACGCCCGACGACCTCGACATCTCGAAGCTGTCCAGCGAGATGCCGGAGCCGGGGCCGTTCCTCGCCCGGGTGTGGGGCAAGGCCCTGGAGCTCTGCGGCGTGGCTCCTGGACGGGTGGCCCTGGCCGGTCACGGTCCCGCGGGGGTGATCCAGGGGGCCTGTGGGCTGCTCGCCGCGCAGGATTGGGTCTGGGTGCCGGGCAACTCGCTGGTCTTCGCCTCGCGCAAACGCAAGGAGGCGCCGGAGCTGGCCGGCATCCGCGAGGCCGCCGAGGGGACCTGCGAGGCGATCCGTGCCGTGGCCGCGATGCTGGCCGCGGCGTCCCATGACGGGCCCGGCTCCGAGCTGCGGCTGGACGGAGAGCCGTTGACGGTGGCCCGCGTACGGGCCGAGGTGGCGCGGGTCTTCTTCCAGCGCGGTCTCTCACAGCCGCGGGGGAGCATCCTGGCCCCTGCGGAGGAGGGGGCGGTGCCGCACAACTCGGGCACGCCGGAGCGCGTGCTGCGGGCCGGCGAGTCCTTCGTGGTGGATCTCTATCCGCGCGAAAAAAGGTTGTGCGCGGCCTGCACGCGCACCTTCTGCGTGGGCGAGCCGCCGGAGGTGCTGGCGCGGGGGCACGCGCTGGTGCGGGCCGCCGTGGAGGAGGTCCACCGCCGGTCCGTGCCGGGCGCGCGCGGCTGGGACCTCCAGGAGGTCGTCTGCGGCCTCTTCGGCGAGGCGGGATTCCCCACGCCGGTCTCCGCGCCGGGGACGACGCGCGGCTACGTCCACAACCTCGGCCACGGCGTCGGCTTCGACCTGCACGAATTCCCCACCTTCAAGAAGGCCTCCGGCGGCGAGGGGGTCCTGCGCACCGGAGACGTCTTCACCATCGAGCCGGGCCTCTACGAGCCGGAGCAGGGCTGGGGCGTCCGCCTGGAGGATCTCGTCTACCTCGGGCCGGACGGTCTGGAATCGCTGACGCCGCTGCCGTACGATCTCGATCCGCGCGTTTATTTGTAGATCCGTAAAGTGACCATCTCGGCGGTCCACTTCTCGACGGGGGTGGCCGACTCCGGCGCGCGGGTCATCATCTCTTTTGCATCCTCACCCCGATCCCGATTCCGGTAGCGCTGGATCACCTCCGCGAACGACTCGTCGACTTTTAAGAAGCTCAGATCCTGGTCTGAACGCGTGGTTCCGACCACGACCAATCGGTCGACGATCTCCTTCCGTTCAGTAGCCACGGTAGGACGGAAAGGAATTCCGAGTTGGCGATCACTCCAAAGGACGTGCAGCGAGCCGGCCGGGATTTGCACACTGCCCAGACGCTCCACTCGGCCGCTCCCGGCGCAATTGAGGATGAAAACGTGGAGAGCGTTGAGTGGATCCTTGGTGAGTAGGTTCTTGATCTGGATGACAAACCCGTCTCCCTCCCGGACTTTATAACGCCAGGGACTGTCGGAGGGGAGCTCGTCGAAGCCCGGAGCCTGGAGCTCCTCAGGAGAGATCTGACGCTCGGGAGAATCCAGCAGCTTGACCTCCAACGCTCCATCCAGGTCGCGGCAGCGAGAAGGGAGGCGCAGCGTCTGGCGGTACCGGGCGTAGTGTCCGAGAACGGCTTCAGCCAGGCCGGGCTCCGCGGGGAAGCTGACGAGCGCCGGCCGGCCGCGCCTATCTCTGTAGGTCTCGTCGCCAAGATGAAATCGGCCGTTCTCACGCCGGAGGCGGGCCTCGATCCCCACCTCTCCGGTGTGGGCTCCGACGATGCCACGCGTTTCCAGTCGCTCCGCCAGTGGAGAATCGAACGGCTTGAGCTCGACGATCAGGCGGTCCGGTTTGCCAGGTTTCACCAGCCGGCCCCGGGCCCCCTCAGGGAGTTGGAAGTCGCCGTTGGCCGTGACGGCTGTACAGCAAGAGCGGTCCGCTTTGTCGACACGCAGGAGCCCGATCCGGGCGGCTCGGTCCGCGGCGGAATCGAGGTCGGGGAACAGATTGGGCTCGTCTCCGTAGACGGCCAGCTCCGCGCC
>QHVW01000695.1 GCA_003223675.1 Acidobacteriota bacterium | reverse complement strand
AAGCGCTACACCCTCGAAGCCTCGCAGGCCAAGCTGTTCGCCTCCGAGATGGCCCAGCGGGTGACCAACAAGGCGTTGCAGATCCACGGCGGCTACGGCTACACCAAGGAATACAACGTCGAGCGCTACTTCCGCGACGCCCGCATCACCGAGATCTACGAGGGCACCAGCGAGATCCAGAAGATGGTGATCGCCGACTGGGTGCTCACCAAGGCCTAGAGCCGGAGGAGACCGCGACCATGGCCGTGATCGCCGAGCCTGCCGTCGAGACCCCGACCGGCGTCGACTTCTCGCTGAGCGAGGACCAGCAGCTCCTGCGCGACGAGGTCCGCCGCTTCGCCGTGGAGCGCATCCAGCCCGGCGTGGCGGAGCGCGACCGCGAGCACCGCTTTCCCGTCGACATCTTCCAGGAGATGGGGGAGATGGGCCTCCTCGGCATGCTGGTGCCCGAGGAGTACGGCGGCGCGGGGACCGACACCCTCGCCTACCTGCTGGCCATGGAGGAGATCGCCCGGGTCGATCCGGCGGTGGCGGTGACCTTCAGCGTCCACAACTCGGTCTGCTGCTGGCCGATCGTCCGTTTCGGCAGCGAGGCCCTGAAGCGCAAGGTGCTGCCGTCCCTCGCCGCGGGAGAGACCCTCGGCGGCTTCGGCCTCACCGAGCCGGGCTCCGGCAGCGACGCCGCCAGCCTCAAGACCTCCGCGAAGCGGGACGGCGACTCCTGGGTGCTCAACGGCGAGAAGGCGTGGATCACCAACGCGGGCTACGCCGGCTGGTACGTGGTGGTGGCGCGCACCAACCCCGAGGCGGGCAAGCGTGGGCTCTCGGCCTTCGTGGTGCCGGGCGACGCGCCGGGCTTCTCGACCGGCAAGCCCGAGGAGAAGCTGGGGCTCAAGGCCTCGCGCACGGCGCAGATCTATTTTTCGGATTGCCGGGTCCCGGCCGAGAATCTGCTTGGGGAGGAGGGGCAGGGATTGAAGATCGCCCTCGCGACCCTGGACCATTCGCGCCTCGGCATCGCCGCTCAGGCGGCGGGCATCCACCAGCGGGCGCTGGAGCTGGCGGTCTCGTATGCGAAGGAGCGCGTGCAGTTCGGCCAGCCCATCGCCAACAATCAGGCCATCCAATTCAAGATCGCCCAGATGGCGACCGAGCTCGCCGCCTCGCGGGCGCTCCTGTTCGCCGCCGCCGCGGCTGAGCACACCTCGCAAGCCGGCCGGCTGGCCGCTCAGGCCAAGGTCTACGCCTCCGAGGCGGCCAACCGCGCCTGCCAGGAGAGCCTCCAGATCCACGGCGGCAACGGCTTCCACGACGACTACGAGATCTCCCGCCTGTATAGAGACGTGCGCGTCACCACGATTTATGAAGGCACCAGCGAGATGCAGCGGATGGTGATCGCGCGGCATCTGCTGAAGGAGTAGCCGCTCTCCGAGCGGCCCCCTGGGACCGCCGGCGTCCTCGCCGGCCTTCAAATCAAATTGGAGGTTGCAACGCCGAGCGAGGGATCTCAACTCGGCTCGTCGAGGACGGCGGCGACGGAAGGGCCGACGACGGCCTTCTCCAGCCAGCGTTGCAACCGTTCCGGGTCTTTCTCAGAAAGAATGCGCTCGCGGGCATCATCGGGCACCTCAAAGCCGCGAGCCCGCAGGACGATCAACACGGAGCGCGCCCTCACCTCGGCCCTCACCTCGGCACGCGCCTCAGCGAGCCCCTCGGCGAATCCCTGCGCGAAGTACTTCTTCGCGAAATCGCTCTGGTATTTGTAGCCCTTGATCATGAATGTTGCAAACCTAATGAGAGCTTCAGTTTGGCTCGTCGAGAACTGCGTCGACGGAATCGGCGACTATGGCCTTCTCCAGCCAGCGCTCCAGCCGCTCCGGGTCCTTCTGAGAAAGAATGCGCTCGCGGGCCGCGTCGGGCACCGCAAGGCCGCGACCCCGCAGGACGATCAACAAAGCGTGCGCCGCCTCCTTGGTGCGCCCTTTGGTAATCCCCTCAGCCAGCCCTTCGGTACGTCCCTCGGTGCGTCCCTCGGCACGTCCCTGCGCGACATACTTCTTCGCGAAATCGCTCTGGTATTCGTAGCCCTTCATAATCTCCTCCAGCGCGCGGCGAGCCGCCTCATTCAAGGAATTGTACACGAGGTCGCAGTAGAGCTTGACCCGGTCGTCGTCGAGCCCCCGGACGGCGGGCAGCACCGCGGCGGCGATCGTCACTCCCTGCTCGGTCTCGCCGTGCGCCATCGCGGAAAGCACCCCGAGCTCGGGGCTACGGGCCGCTTCCCCAGGGTCCGTCACCACCGGTACGGCGGTGCGGCGCAGCACCGGCGGGCGCAGGACGAAGCCGGGGACGCCGGTCTCGATCGGCTCCGCGCACCATGCGGCGACGGCC
>QHVW01000694.1 GCA_003223675.1 Acidobacteriota bacterium | reverse complement strand
CCTCCGACGTGGCTCTGCTCGACAGCTACGACCAGGTCATCCGGGATATGGAGCTCTACCTGATTCATGAGGTCCGCAAGGACCACAACCGGGAGTTCTACCTCCTCCGCTCGGTCCCAGGCATCGGAGAGATCCTCTCGCTGACCTTGCTCTACGAGATTCACGACCTCAGCCGCTTCCCCCGAGTCCAGGACTTTCTCTCCTACGCGCGCTTGGTGAAGGGAGCCCATGAATCGGACGGCAAGAAGAAAAAGCGAACGGGCGGCAAAATGGGCAATGTCCACCTCAAGTGGGCCTTCTCCGAAGCCGCCGCCCTGTTCCTGCGCGGCAATTCGGTAGGACAAAAATACTTCGCGCGGCTGGAAAAAAAGCACGGCAAGGGCAAGGCTCTGAGCATTCTGGCGGCCAAGCTCGGCAGGGCCGTCTACTACATGCTGCTGCGGAACAAACCCTTCGAGCTGCAGCGGTTCGTGGCCGCTTAAGGAGGACAACAGACGGGCAGATCCGGCGGTTTCCACCCGCTCGACCGTCAACCAGGACCGGCGACCGAAAGGCGCCCGCCCGATCGGCTCAGCTCTGACCAGGTAAGCAAAAGCGCGGGTAAGCCGACCGTACCCGCAGAACTGGGAAGCAATGCTTAAGGAGAGGAGTGGGTGAGCCCGCCGACCAACTCGAGCCCTACGGGCCAGGCCGTTGAGGATTTCACCTTGGGGCAAGCCCATGCGCCTGCGAGCGCACTCAGGATCCTTGGCCAACAAGCCTGGCAGCGTGCCGCTGGGATTGGACACCCGCTCCTGCTCCGCTTTTTTATCAGGATCACGAAGGATGGAAGGTGACTGCTCTGCCCCTCCCCCGAGCCCGCAGACAACTGACCGGGATCTCCGGATCCACGAGTCGACGCTATGAATGGGACGGCATGAGGGCACAGAATCGTTTCTAGGGCCGCGGGCCTGCGGGCCCGTACCGCCGCTCCGCGGCGGCTGAGCCTCAATAGGTGTTTGGTGCAGGCAGTCCCTGCGCCGCTTGGAAACTAAGACAGAGGCGATCATCTTGCTTCCATCGTGATCTTTGGATCGGGCTGCTTAAAAATGCATCCCCTACGGACCGTTTACCCCTTGACGACCGGGGGCCTCATAAGGGTTGGGCGATCCTGCTCGGCCATTGAGAGGAAAGGAAATCCTATGAAACGTCTATGGCGCGGCATTCTTGTTTCAGCGTTGCTCCTCATCACCTCCAGGTGCGCGAGTGGAGGCGGTGGCGGCTTTTTCGGGTGCGGGGCATGGTCTGCATGGAGGAGCACCGGCACGATCTGCGACAACCGATTCTGGTGCTTCGGCAAGAACCAAAAAGGGACCTACGACACCGCGGAGAGGACACGGCAGTGCAGCAACGGGATCCAAAGAGAAACGAGCAAAAGCTTCAACCACTGCGGATGTTAAAATAGAAACATGCCGTCGTCTGCACGAGCGGACCGGTGCGCAACCGGCTCATCCTGCCGAGCCTTCGTTGCCGCCGGCCGCTCTCTTTCATCAGGCTGCCTCGAAGGACGTCGCTCGCCGCACCGGTTTAGTGTTCCTCGCGCGAAAGTCATCATTTAGATATGCCCCAATGCTCATGAAATTACCCCGGAGTTTCGATCACTCTCGTACACAGCCGCTGTACAATCTATCGGCAATCTTCGCCAGTGTATGAGTACCGCGCTACACCGGCTCTCGCGATCGCGGGTCTAGTGGATGCGGAACGTGAAAGGAATGAACCGATGCCTGATGAGCTGCCGAGCCGCACCCGCCCCGAGGAGCCGATGCTCTGGTTCAACGGCCTCGACGGCCGCAGCGGCGGTTATTTGACGCCTCCCGTGCCCAGGCCGGCAAGAGGCGGGAGCGCTTCTTCCGCGAATTCGTGGACGACGACGGCTATCAGGAGGGGGAGACCAAGGTCGCGCTCCTCGCCCGCCACGGCGCCGGCCCCGCGCCGTCCACAAGATGTGGTGGAGCGAGACCGAGGAGCCGTTCTATCTTTACGAGATCCGCCTCGACGCGCCGTCGGGCTTCAGCTTCCGGCTCCAGCCGCTCATTTCATAGGCCCGTACGTCAAGAGCGCCGGGCCGCCGCAGGCTCCCATGTCGTTGCGCGATCCGTTCGGATCGTTGAACAGCGAATCCGGAATGCCCGCGTTGATCGCCGCCGAGCCCGCGGCCGTGCAGCAGGAATTCCCGAGCGGGTCGGGGCCACCTGACCCTACGATCAGTAGCCCCTTGTCCCCATAGGTGCCCGAGAAGTTGCCGCCTCCCGTGTTGCCGAAGAAGCCGTTGTAGTGGTTCACCACCGACGTGTTGGAGCC
>QHVW01000693.1 GCA_003223675.1 Acidobacteriota bacterium | reverse complement strand
TCCACCTCGCGCAGGAGGCGCAAGAGGACCGGGAGCTTGACCGTGTCGTCCAGGTCCATGAGCGGCCGCGTCTCGTAGACCTCGACGCGGGAGCGGCGGGGCCGCTCGGCCGCCGTAGAGTCGAGGAGGTATCCGTAAGGGCCGCTCCGGGTGTAGGCCTTGAGCGTCATCCGCAGCTCGACGTCCTGGACCTGGAGCATGAAGTTGAACAGCGACCGCTGGTCGGGAGCCTCCTCCCGCAGGAGCTCCAAGCCTCGCGCGAGCGCCGCGCGCTTGGCTGGATTCAAGGCGACGTTCTGAAGGCCGATCAGGAATTCGATCCAGGCGAGCGCCCAGCCCATCTCCTGCGGGTCCTCGAGATCGCGAAGCGGCTGGAAGTGAAGCCCGCCCTCCTCGACGCCGACGAGGCTCAAGCCCACCTCCGGCATCGCCTCGCAGAGGATCCGGCTCGACTGGTCGCGGTCGAAGAGCACGACCCTGGAGCCCGGATAGCGGAGGAAATTCAAGAGAAGCGAGAGCAGGAGCGTGCTCTTGCCGCTCCCCGTGGGGCCGACGATCAACGTGTGGCCGACGTCCCGGGTATGGAGGTTCAGCCGGAACGGTGTCGCGCCCGACGTCCGCGCAAGAAGCAGCGGCGGCGAGCCCTCGGGGAAGAAGGGGCAGGGACAGAAGGGCTCTCCGGGCCACTCGGTCGTCAGGGGCAGGAGGTCCGCGACTGAGAGCGAGTTGACGAGCGGCCGGCGGACATTGGCCGAGGCGACGCCCGGAAGGCTCCCCAGAAAGGCCCCGACCGCCCCGACGGTTTCAAGCCTTCCTGAAAAGCCCCGGTCCGCGAGGACCTTCTGCACCTGGCGAGCCGAGGCGGCCGCCTCCTCCCGGGAGGGAGCCGCAATCACGACGGTCGAGGTCAGGAAGCCGAAGACCGCCTCGCCCGACTCATTCAAGGCCGAAGCCTCGGCCGCCTCTTCGACCATGGCCGCGGCGTGGCGGTTCTCGAAGCCCTTCGACGGTTCCTTCCCCGCCAGGAGGCTCCCCACCGAGGGCTCGGCCCAGAACCACTGCCGCTGCATCCGGCGGATCACGCCCGCCGCCTCGGCGGGCGGCAATGGGATGAAACGCGTCGAGTAGCGAAGCGAGAACGGCAGCTCTCCCAAGGCGGAGAGCTCGCCGGGCCGCGTCGAAGCCGGCAAGCCCTCGACCGTTACCACGGCGAGCTCGAGCTCGCCCATCCGCGGCTCCCAGCCGCCGATGAAGTCCTGAGGACCTAAGACGGCGTCGATCAGGATGCCCGGCTCGAAGTCCGCTGCGCGCCCGCCGCCTAAACCCGTCGCGCACTCGCGGAGATGGCCGAGCGTCCGGCCGCGGGAGAGAGCTTCGACGCGAAGGACAGAGGAGAGCCGCTCTTCGAGCGCCTTCAACCGCTCGCAGAAGCCCAGGACCGACCTCTCCCAGTCCGCCCGCTGGCCCTCGAAGCCGCGCGTAAAGCGCAGCGCCACCCGCGCGTAGATCTCGCGCGGCGGGATCTGCGTCACCGTGAGAATGGTCTCGGTGATGAAGTGCTCGCCGGACTCCGACTCGTAGTCCCGCCGCCGCAGCCCGTCGAGATAGGCCGTCAGCGGATCGGGAAAGGCGCCTTCAGGCGGATAGCCCGAGGCCCGGCGGCGGATCGCGTCGACGTGGACGACGTGCTCTCCGGCGAGACCGGTCAGCACCGAATTGACGACCGAGGAGAGGCGTTCGAGCGTCTCGGCGGTCGAGGTGCTGAAGTCCGGCCCTTGGAGAAGAAAGCAGCTCGAGAGAGTCTCGTCCTTGTTGACGATCAGGACCCGGCCATCGGCCGCGAGGCCGACTCCCCAGGGAAGCAGGTCGGCAAGCCCCGGCGGCGAAACAGGCCGCCGGGGCTTGCCCAAGACCCAGCCCGCGAGGGCCGCGCCCGCTGCGAAACCACAGAGGGACTCGAGGAAGCTCAACGTCGCTACCTCGCAACCCCTGAGAGCGGCCGCTTGGCTTCGCGCCTGCGAAGCTCCGCGCGGCCGGTATAGAACCCGCCGTAGGAGAGCGACTCGGCGAAGACGTCGACGCCTCGCACGTCGGCCTTGCCGAGCCACACCAGGAGCGGATAGAGGACCACGAGATCGAACGCCAGCAAGCCGAGGCTCAAGGGAGAAATCCCGCCCGCGGTGAATTGGGCGCCCAGGATGGCGAGGAGCAGGAGCGCCGGTTTCTGGGCCATGCCCAGGATCAGCGCCGGCCGGATCAGGCATTGGTGAACGCGTTGCCGTCGCACGAGGCCTGCCCTCATCGAGAGGAAGTCGGTTCGCCTTCGGGCACCTGCGGCCCGCCGGCCAGGAGCCGAGCGGTGAAGAACAGGACGATGGCGGCGGCCGTGACGATCCCGGAGGCCACCAGGAATCCCGGACGCCAGTCGAAGCTCCCCTCCGCCGCCGAGATCCCCAGGACGTCCAGGAACCCTGGGATCCCCACGAGCAGCGCCCCGCCGGCGACCACCGTGCCGACGTTTCGCATCCACGGCCGGTACGTGATCGTGTCGAACGCCTGGTTGAAGGGCAGGGCTTCCCCGCCCGCGGCGAAAGCCGCTCCCGGGAGAGCCGTAATCCCTGCGCCCGCGGCGAGCCCACGGGCGAGCCAGCGTGAAGACATCGAAGACCTCCTGGGCTCTACGAACCGGCCTTCCAGGATCGGAGGCCGGGGGCTTTCGAGCCGCCCGAAAGCCGTTAGAGCCGCTCTAACAGCGACTATACATCAGCCCAGGCCTGTAGAGCAACTCTTTTAGCGGCTTTACTCTCTTTTTAGCTGCTGAACAGAGGCTGCACGCAGAGAATGCTGGTAGACTTCGGGCTGCCGAATGACCCGTCGCC
>QHVW01000387.1 GCA_003223675.1 Acidobacteriota bacterium | reverse complement strand
CGATCGCGTCTCCTTCGCCTACCCCGGCACCGACCGTCTGGTGCTGGAGGACGTGACCCTCGAGCTGCCCGCGGGCACCGTGATCGCGATCGTGGGCGAGAACGGCGCCGGCAAGACCACCCTCGTCAAGCTGCTCGCCAAGCTCTACGAGCCCACCTCGGGCGCCATCCTGGTGGACGGCCAGCCGCTGGCGCGCATGCGGGCCGACGAGTGGCGCGAGCGTCTCGCCGGGGCCTTCCAGGACTTCTTCCGCTTCGAGCTCCCCGCGCGCCAGTCGGTCGGCGTGGGGGACGTCCCCCGGCTCGACGAGGAGCCCGCCGTGGTCCGCGCCGTGGAGCGGGCCGGGGCGGAGGACGTGGTGGCGCGCTGGCCGGCCGGGCTCGACACCCAGCTTGGGCCCACCTGGCCCGGCGGCGTCGAAGTCTCCTTCGGTCAATGGCAGAAGCTCGCGCTGGCCCGCGGCTTCATGCGCGACCACCCGCTCCTCCTGGTGCTCGACGAGCCCACGGCCGCCCTCGACGCCGAGACCGAGCACGCCCTCTTCGAGCGCTACGCCGCCGCCGCGCACAGAGACGTCACAGAGGCGGATGGACGCATCACGATCCTCGTCTCCCACCGTTTCAGCACCGTCCGCATGGCCGACCTCATCGTGGTCCTGGACGGCGCCCACCTCGTAGAGGCCGGCACGCACGAGGATCTCATGGCGCGCGGAGGGGCGTACGCCGAGCTCTATGGGATTCAGGCGGCGGCGTATCGGTGAGGGAGCACTGTTCCTGGTTCATGTCGTGGTGCGAAACGGCCGCGATCTGAGCTCCAAATCCGCAGGCTACGAACGATGCCTGGACGCCGGGTTGTCCAGGAGTGGTACTGCGGGATCGTGTTCGAACACACCGTGGGAGTAGAAAGCCTCGTCGAGGTCGTTCGTGGCCTGGGCTTGCTCGAGCCAGAGGTTCCAGTAGGCGATGAGCTCGTCCTGCGACAAGTTGCGCAGATCGAGATCGTCCTCGCTCAGGAACTCGTCGCTAAGAGCGGTCATGACTCAGCTCCTTGGGCCGGAGTTGGGGCCGATTTGAGATTGGCCGTCGTCATGAATCCAGTCTAGCCGATTCGCCGGGCGGTGAGGAGAGGTGGCCGTGCCGGGTCGCATCCCACCTTTCGTCAAGCCTCTGGGTCCGGTGGTCGTCCCGGCGAAGAGCTCGCTCTAGAGACCGAAGAAGACCAAGAAGTCCCCCGCGCCGGCTTTCCACGCGGCGAGCAAGGCCATCCATCGCGGGCTCTGGGACGCCTATGCCTTGTTCGTGGCGGCCTACCGTACCGCCGCCGAGAAGCTCCGTGAGGTCCTCGATGTGGATTCCTAACGGGCCCTGAGCCAAGTGAGATAACGCGGCTTCTGGTGACAGTCTGGGTGGTGAAGGCCAGAAGCTACGGGTTCTTTGATTCCACGGCAGCCCTGAGGCTCAAGGAGGATACGCCCCCTGTACCTCACGACGCCAAGCCTGGGTAAACCCAAGGAGATCCCATGTCGACCCATACGCTTGTCACCTTTATAACCGCCTCCGCCGACGCCGAGGCGAGGTGGATTTTCCGGTGGGCCGCTGCTGCGGAGCGACTTGCACGGGAGGACCATAGATGAACGTTGCTTTTAAGCTCGCCGGCACGATCCGCCGGCCGTGGGAGGCACTATGAACGGAGCAGATATTTACTGGACAGACGCGTTCCTTCAGGATCTGCGCACCAAGGACGCTGCGATGATCAACGAAGCTCACGGGGGGCCAGGCTGGTGATCGCGCACGGGCGCTCGGCCGCCGGCGACGGCGGCGGCGGGACCTTTTCGTGGGATCCCTCCTCCACGGCTGGCGACGACGACGGGACGATCATCGTCCCCTCGACCGGGACCGGGCGCTGGGTGCGGATCTACAATGGGCCGATCTCCGTGAAGTGGTTCGGGGCGACCGGCGATCCGACCCGCAGCACGGCGGCTCAACTCACCGAAGAGACGACCGCCATCAACAAAGCGTTCAAGGTCGCGTCGCTCCTGACGTATCAGGAGGCTTCGCCCTGGGGCGACGGCGCCACGAGTCCGGCCGTGGTATTCCCGAAAGGGCACTATCGCATCAACGGCACGCTCGACCCCTGCCAGCCGATGGGGGGAAGCTCGGGGCCGGCCAACGGCTATTTCAAGATCATCAGCACCGATCAGGCCGTCATCGAGCAGACGGATGCGGGCAAGGTGATCATCAACGGGGCCAACTTGGCGCACAACCTCACAGGGGCACACGAGGTCTGGATCTCCGGGATCACCTTTCATGGAGGTTTGAACCAGATCTATTTCGAGGGTCACCAGGGAATTGCTGACATCACGATCCGCATCGACCACTGCGAGTTCCACCGCGCAGCCGACTATGCGATCAAGACCGCGCTCACCGGGCCCGACGCGGGGCACTACGATGGCATCATGACCATCGAGGACTGTAAATTCTATTGGTGCAAATTTTGCGTCTCCACATATTGCGACCATACGGTGGTGCGTGGCTGTTGGGTCCAACCCGGGAAAATCCCGGCAGCAATCAGCAGGCCCGAGGCCATATTCAAAAACCTCTCAGGGTTGCTCGACCTGATTGAATGCGAGTGTCCCGATCCGGACATGCCGGTTCCCGGGTCGGGTCCGGCCTCCTTTCGCTGGGTCAGCAACTATGGTTCGTTCTCTGCGGAGCGCGTCAAGTTCGGCGGCGAGTATGGCGGTATGCCAATCGTCCACCATTACAGCTCCCCGAGGGCTAGCGGCTATGGCGACCGAGTGTCCATCGTCAACTCCCAGGTCTGGTGCGACTGGAACCTCGACGACGAGGCCGCGGTGGTGCTGGTCGACGGAGTGCCGCAGCACATCGTTTTCAAAGACAACGTCGGGCCGTGGTCCGACTTGCATGGTTTATCCCCGGCAGGGGTCCCGATCCCGGATGGGGTGCCGATCGTCAAGGTTCCCTCCTTTGGTGCTGTCCATGAGATGCGCCTCGCGACCTATCTCGAGAATCACAAACAAACGAAGTTCCACTTCGTCATCCAGCCCGACCTCCAGGGCGGCAATCAGCGCGCCTTCCCGTCCGAGCTGCTGCGCCACGTCAACCTCATCGAGTCGAGCCCTTTCCCCGTCGGCACCCTGTATACGCCGCCGACCTCGAACACGCGGAGCTCGAACACCTACGCGATCCCCTCGGCGTTAAGGGCTGGCTTCGTGCTCCTGGTCACAGCGAGCGTATGCCCCGACAACCTCGCGTCGGGCCTGTATCGCACCGCGGCGACGTACATCGTCACGATGAGCACCGGCTACTACTCACCTGCCGGGGACAACCGGAACGTCGCCAGATTCCTGACTGCAACGCCGGTCGCTCAGCCGTCGACCACCTTTGGTGGGTCGCCGTTCCCTCAGGTCACGATCGATGCGACATTCGATGATGCTTATCCGGCGGGGTACGCATCCTGGGATAAACACTATTTCCCTGTCGCCAAGGACATGCCGCAGCCGACCCAGCTCAAGGTCACGTGCGATAGCAACCACGGCTCCGTCGCGGCCACTGTCGCCTGCATCAGCGTCGTACCGATCCATGGCGTGCCCTCCTCAGAGGAGCCCTCTTCCTGAATCACCTCATCACCCGAAGGCCTGGAAGGGCGGTCATCATGGACGTCTTCTCCATCAAGAGGATCACCGAGTTGCGCAGCCACAGCGACACGGCGGGCGTTGTCGCCATCGTCGCCGGATATCATGCCCCGGCGACGGCGGTGGTGGCATCTTTGTATGGAGTCCGACCGCGCGTCCCGACGGTGGAACAGTCATAGCCGCGCCGTCGGGTGCATGGCAGCGGCTTGGCGAGGGGCCGTCGAGGTGCCACCCGATTCGTGGACGGCACTGGGCTAGGGTGAGCCGGCCATGTGGACGTGACGGCCCCTCCTGCTGGGGGAGCCAGGATGCTCTCGAGGCCTCCAGTCGATCGCGGTGCTGACATTAGCGACGGGGGTACACGGGATTCGTGCGCTGCCATTTCATCGGTTCTATGAGTGTCCGCCTGCGGTTCTGTCGATGAGCGGCGGACCGGGCGCGACGAGAGGTTAGAGAGGTTAGAGCTGAATCGTATTCTCGTCAACGACATGCAGGTCGGCGCATAAGCTCCCTGCGGTGAAGTCCCCCCGTTTTGCGGATCGCCCCTCTCCGCCGACCATACGGCACCGTATTGACAAGCGTTTTGCCGGTCTGTACCATACGCTACCGTATGGAACGGCGACTGGCGCGGGAAGACTGGCTGCGGGCGGCACGGCTGGCGCTGTTGCGGGGCGGCGTCGAGGCGGGGTATCAGGCCCAGCTCAAGGCTCTGGAGCTATACTGGTCTCTCCAGAGCGAGAAGGGCGAAGTGGCTCATTCAGTTGTAGTTACCTCCAGCGGGCCGGCCGCCGTGCCGCCTTCCGGGCAGGAGCCTCTCCCGGCCGAGAAGACGGCTCCCCGGCGGAGCGCTCCCGAGGTGAACGCTGACGTCCGGGCAACATTTCCGCTCTTTCCCGAAACGTTCACGGTCCGCGACGTCTACCAGGCTATCGGTTATCAGCCGTACCGCTCCGCGCTGTACCTGAGTCTCCGGAAGCTCGTTCAGGAAGGGCTCATCCGCGTTCTGGAGCCGGGTTCGGGCCACCGGGCCGTGGTCTACCGGAAGACGGGCGCCAGCGATCCGTCCCGGATCCCCTGAGGCGCGGCTTGGATCGTGGAATGTCCGTTTTGAAGCCCGAGACGTTGCTGAATGTTCTTTGGACATTCGGTATCCGGCGTGCTTCACAGCCGCCGGATCTTGCGCCATCGGCCTCGAATCCCGCCTTCCACCGCCGGATTCGCTGCCGCGCCAGCCGGAAGGCCAATGGTGCGAGATCCGGCGGTAATGATTGCCGCCAGATCTTGGGACAAACAGATTCGGAGCTAATGATTCGCGATTCAGTCGCCGGCGCGCGCCTTCCGGCGGCAATGCAGCCGACTTCGGGGCGAACGGCGCGCGCCGCTCGGGCCGGAGCCGGGAGAGGCGGGACTGCGCGTCCTGTTGGATCGCGTCGCCGGGCGGGTCCGCCGGAGCGAGCGGGGTGAGGTGCCGTCGGACGCTGCGATTTTCACCTGGGCTTCGGTCTCGCCCAAGGTGGCGCGGCGGGTGAACCGGGCGGAGCAGGCGCGGATCGATCTGCTGGCGCGCTGGAGCGGGAACCCCGAGCTCGCCGAGCTTCTCTACCTCATCTGGCTCGGATTCGTGACCCGCGGCCAGCGGGTCCCCGGGCTGCGGCGGCGGTTCCCCGAGATCGCGGAAGCGATGGTCCGGCTCCTCGCGGCGCAAGACGCGGGCTCGGGCGGTGCGAACGACCCAGGAACAGGGAGAAAATCATGAGCGCAACTCGGATTGGGATGGCTTTTGTTCTCGCCCTCGCGGTGGCGGCGCAGCCGTTGCCGGCCGCCGGCGCCGCCGCGACACAGCTCCCGGCCAAGACGATGACTCCCGCCGGGTTCCGGCAGGGAACCGCGGTCTATGTACGCATGCGCGACGGCGTCGAGATCGCCGTCAACGTCATCCTTCCTCCGGATCTCCAGCCCGGCGAACGGGTGCCGGCGCTGATGCGCACGACCCGCTATTGGCGCGCGACCGGCTTTGGATGGTGGACCCGTCTCAAGCTCGCGCTCCACCTCGTCCAGCCGAAGGCGTTCGAGAACCGGCAGAGGGCCTACTTCAACGAGCGGCGTTTCGCGGTGCTGGTGGCCGACGCACGGGGGAGCGGCGCGTCTTCAGGGAGCCGCACCGTCGAGTATTCGCGGGACGAGATCGCCGACCTCGGCGAGGTCGCGGCGTGGGCCGCGCGGCAGGCGTGGTGCAACGGCCGCGTCGGCACCTTCGGAATTTCCTATGACGGCAACACCGCGGAGCTCGCCGCCGTGCCGAACGAGCCTGCGATCCGCGCCGTCATGCCGCTCTACGACGATTTCGACACGCAGCAGCTCATCGCGCCGGGCGGCGTGTACCTCTCAGGTTTCCTGGAGCCCTGGAGCCACCTCGTTGCGGCCCTCGACCGCAACGACGTTTGCGCGACCGCGGAAGTCTCCGGATTCAAATGCCGGCTCGTCCACGCCATGACGACCGGGGTGCAGCCGGTCGATGCCGACCCCGCCGGCCGGCAGCTCGCCAGGTACGTCGCCGGCCACCGGAACCTCGACGTCGCCCAGGCGGTCCGGCGGCTCGAGTATCGCGACGACTCGATGGATTCGAAAGACGGAGCGATCCACATGGCGGATCTGAGCCCCTACGGGAAGCGCCGGAGCATCGAATCCTCCGGCGTGCCGATGATGGTCTGGTGCGGCTGGCTCGACGCCACGCCGTGCCAAGGGGCGCTCGAGCGATATCTCACGTTTTCCAACCCGCAGGTGCTGGTCATGGGTCCCTTTTCGCACGGCGGGACCTTCAACACGGACCCGTTCGCGTCCAAGCACCGCCCGGCCGTGCCGCCGGTCGAAGAGCAATACCGGATGGAGGCCGACTTCTTCGAGCGCACCCTCCGCGGTGAGCCGAGCCCGAAGATCGACTCGGAGATCCGCTACTACACGATGGGGGAAGGGGCCTGGCACACGACCCGCTCCTGGCCTCCCGCAGGCCTCTCTTCTGAGCGGCTCTACCTCGCCCCCGGGCAAAGCCTCGCCTCACAGGCTCCCGCGGATGCGGGCCCTGCCGACACCTACACCGTGGACTTCACCGTTTCCAGCGGCAGCGCGACGCGTTGGCACACGCAGCTCGGGGGCGGCGACGTCGTCTATCCGGACCGGGCCCAGGCGGACCGCAAGCTCCTCGTCTACACCGGCGAGCCGCTCACCCGCGACGTCGAGATCACCGGCTCGCCGGTGCTGACGCTGGCGCTCGCTTCGACGGCCGGAGACGGGGCCATCCACGCCTACCTGGAGGACGTCTCCCCCGAGGGCAGAGTCACCTACCTGGACGAAGGCGTCTTCCGGGTGATCCACCGCAAGGAGGTCGATCCGGATTCGCTTCCCTACCGGCCGTTGGGGCCGGCCCACAGCTTCCTGCGCGCCGACGCCGAGCCCTTGCATCCGGGAGAGGTGGCGACGATTCGCTTCGCCCTCATTCCCACCTCGGTCCTCCTCCGGCGCGGACATCGCATCCGCTTGGCCCTGGCCGGAGCCGACGCCGGCCTCTTCCAGCGCTACCCGGCGGAGGGGACGCCGGTCTGGACCGTCCATCGCGACCGCGAGCACCCGTCCTTCCTCGAGCTGCCGATGAGAAGCCGCTGATCGCGCTCATGGCGCGGCGATGGCGAATCCAGGCGGCGTCGTACCGGCGCGCGCCGTTCGCCCCGAAGTCGGCTGCATTGCCGCCGGAAGGCGCGCGCCGGCGACTGAATCGCGAATCATTAGCTCCGAATCTGTTTGTCCCAAGATCTGGCGGCAATCATTACCGCCGGATCTCGCACCATTGGCCTTCCGGCTGGCGCGGCAGCGAATCCGGCGGTGGAAGGCGGGATTCGAGGCCGATGGCGCAAGATCCGGCGGCTGTGAAGCACGCCGGATACCGAATGTCCAAAGAACATTCAGCAACGTCTCGGGCTTCAAAACGGACATTCCACGATCCAAGCCGCGCCTCAGGGGATCCGGGACGGATCGCTGGCGCCCGTCTTCCGGTAGACCACGGCCCGGTGGCCCGAACCCGGCTCCAGAACGCGGATGAGCCCTTCCTGAACGAGCTTCCGGAGACTCAGGTACAGCGCGGAGCGGTACGGCTGATAACCGATAGCCTGGTAGACGTCGCGGACCGTGAACGTTTCGGGAAAGAGCGGAAATGTTGCCCGGACGTCAGCGTTCACCTCGGGAGCGCTCCGCCGGGGAGCCGTCTTCTCGGCCGGGAGAGGCTCCTGCCCGGAAGGCGGCACGGCGGCCGGCCCGCTGGAGGTAACTACAACTGAATGAGCCACTTCGCCCTTCTCGCTCTGGAGAGACCAGTATAGCTCCAGAGCCTTGAGCTGGGCCTGATACCCCGCCTCGACCATCTCCATCGCGCTCCGCCGCTGCTCCGCGAGGCGCGCCTTTGTACGTTCGTATTCGTCCTGGATCATACTTTGTACATTAGAGCGGGAGGCCGGATCGTTTCAAGGGGGGCTGGGGCGCCTATTCAGGCGGCGGCGTACCGGTGAGGGGACGATCTGCGGTCAGCGGCTGAGCAAGCCAGGTTGCAGCCCGAAGTGAGGCGCTGCGAGCAGAATGTGTCGGTCATTCGAGTAGATGTGCTTGTGGCCATGTCGCCGCGCGCAGGTCAGATGCAAGGCGTCGAGGCTTCGCAGGAAGACTCCGGCGGGCAGCCGGCGGGTCATCTCCTGTGCGGCGGTCACAAGGTCGTCTCCGGCGGGGAGCCAGGTCCAGAGACCATCTTCACAGTCAAGTTTGAATTGGGCGATCAGCGCCTCATGACCACGCGGTGTCAGCACCCCTTCTCGCAGCTTGCGCGAGAACACGAGCTCTGTCTCGAGGCGTCCGATGACCAGGCTGGCGATGCCCGGTACATCTTCAACGAAAGAGCGGATCGCATCGCTCTCTGGTTCCTGGAGATAGAGCTCGGCGATGAAGGCTGCGTCAAAGTACAGCATTCAGAGCTCTAGCTGCCGTCGCGGTCCTCGCGAACCATCTGCGTGCTGTCCGTGCCGCCTTGGAGCGCACCGGTGTCGAGAAGCTCCTGATAGGCCGGTAGGACGCGTCGGCGCTTGAAGGGCTTGTCCGATGACCGGTACCCGGCCGGCTCGATGCGGGCGATCGGAGTGCCGCGATCCGTGACCACGATTCCTCCCAGCCGCACAGCCTCGCGAACGAGGGCCCCGGTATTTTCGTGCAGCTCACGGAGCGTCACCTGCTTCATGTGTCACAGTGTGTCACATCGCGCTTCGCGGGTCAAGAAACCTGGCGCGCATGCGGGCCGACGCCTGGCGCGAGCGCCTGCCGGAGCCTTCCAGGACTTCTTCCGCTTCGAAGCCCCCCCGTGCTGAGGTGGGGCGACGCGCCGGGTCAGGCGACCTCGCTGGAACGTGCTCGCTCGTAGAGCGTCTCAGGCGCGATGTCAGCACCATTCGGCCATGCGACCGTTCCGCCGTCCAAGAAGAAGCGCTCGAAGTACCCGGGCTCCCTCAGCGGTTCGAAGATCGGGCCTGTCACCCACTCCGAGAAATCGACCGTGCGCTCGGCACCGTCGTTGAACCGCAGACAAATCCTATATTCGCCACGGTACTCGGCACGGACAACCGTTGGTAGAAACTCCATACGATCTCCTCAATCCAGGGGAGCGATTCTCTCGATCTCTCCATTCTCTTGCCAAGGCACTATTCGTAACTGTCCAGGAGAAAGGTGCTATTATCCTGTGTTTGCCTTCGATTGCCGCTCTAACTCTTTCTTGATGACCTCAGGTAGCTGGCGAAGC
>QHVW01000386.1 GCA_003223675.1 Acidobacteriota bacterium | reverse complement strand
CGGTGCTACTTTTTTACTCCTCGTTTACTTGTGTTGCGGGGAGGTCCGCTGCCGCACCGCCTCGTAGAGCACCGCCGCCGCCGAGGTGGCGATGTTGAGCGAGCCGACCTGCCCTCGCATGGGCAGTCCGATCATGCGGTCGCAGAGCTGGCGGGTGCGGGCGCGCAGCCCCTTCTCCTCGCCGCCGAAGCAGAGCGCGACCTTGCCGGAGAGGTCGACCTCCCAGGGGGGATCGCCCTCCGGGTCGGTGCCGTAGACCCAGAAGCCCGCCTCTTTGAGCCGCTCGATCTCGTTCGCCGTATTGGTGATGCGCTCGATCTCCAGCCATTCGGTGGCCCCCGCCGAGGTCTTGGCGACGGTGGGCGAGACGGGCGCCGAGCCGCGGTCGCGGATCAGCACCCGGCCGGCCCCCGCCCCCTCGCAGACGCGGAGCAGCGCGCCGAGGTTGCGCGGGTCCTGCACGTCCTCCAGCAGCACCACCAGCCCCGGGTCCGCTCCGGCCTGCGACGCGGTCGACGCCGGCGACACCTCCGCGGCCCGCACCTCGGCCGCCATGCCATTGTGGGCCGGCCCGGCCAGCTCCGCGAGCGCTTTCTCGGGCACCACCTGGAACGGCACCCGGTGCCGCCGGCAGGCCTCCGCGATCTCCTCGCGCCGATGCCCCGCGCGCGCCGCGCTCACCAGCACCCGCGCGACCTCGTGCGGACGGTGGCGCAGGGCCTCGCGGACGG
Source organism: Acidobacteriota bacterium (assembly GCA_003223675.1). Taxonomy (GTDB): domain Bacteria; phylum Acidobacteriota; class Thermoanaerobaculia; order Multivoradales; family UBA5704; genus DATARR01. The sequence goes on along the minus strand of QHVW01000386.1, from coordinate 25,856 downwards.
GATGATAGCCGTAGAGGAACATGGGAATTTGGAGGAAGGGAGAGCCCCTCTCCTTCAGGAGAGGGGTTGGGGTGAGGTCGCAGGCCACCGATGCCGGCCGGCGATCAGACCTCGAGGATCTGCTGCTCTTTCTTGGCCAGGGCGGTGGCGACCTCGTTGATGTAGCGGTCGTGGAGCTTCTGCACCTCGTCGAGGCCGCGCCGCTCGTCGTCCTGGCTGACCACCTTGTCCTTCTCCATCTTCTTCAGCTTGTCGTTGCCGTCGCGGCGGGCCTGGCGGACGCCGGTGCGCGCGTGCTCGGCGAGGTCGTGGGCCTTCTTGACGAACTCCTTGCGCCGCTCCTCGGTCAGCGGCGGCACCGGGATGCGGATCACCTTGCCGTCCGAGGACGGGTTGAGCCCGAGGTCGGACTTCATGATCGCCCGCTCGATCGCCGAGCTCTGGCTGGCATCGTAGGGCTGCGCCACGATCAGCGAGGCGTCCGCCACCGACAGGTTCGCGACCTGGTTCAGCGGCACCGGGCTGCCGTAGTAGTCGACGGTGATCCCGTCGAGCAGCGCCAGCGAGGCGCGCCCGGTCCGCAGGTGCTTCATCTCGTGATGGAAGTGATCCAGCGCGTGCTTCATGTGCGTCTCGACTTCCTTGAACAGCTCTTTCATCTCCATGGTCACTCCTCTCTTCAGGACGCGCGTACGATCGAGCCGACCTTCTCGCCGCAGACCACCCGGCGGATGTTGCCGGCGGTCGACAGGTCGAAGATGGCGATCGGAATCCCATTGTCGCGGCAGAGGCTGATCGCCGCGGTGTCCATCACCCGCAGGTCCCGCTCCAGCACCTCCTGATAGGTCACCTCCGGCAGCTTCACCGCCGTCGGGTCCTTCTCGGGATCGGCGGTGTAGACGCCGTCGACCTGGGTCGCCTTGAGCAGGATGTCGGCGTGGATCTCGTTGGCGCGCAGGGCCGCCGCGCTGTCGGTGGTGAAGTACGGGTTGCCGGTGCCGGCGGCGAAGATGACGGCGCGCCCCTTCTCCAGATGGCGGATGGCGCGCCGCCGGATGAACGGCTCGGCGACCTCGCGGATGTCGATCGCCGTCTGCACGCGGGTGGGCACGCCCCGCTTCTCCAGGGCGTCCTGGAGGGCGAGGGCGTTGATCACCGTGGCGAGCATGCCCATGTAGTCGCCGGTCACGCGGTCGATGCCGCGGTGGCTGGCGGCGAGGCCCCGGATGATGTTGCCGCCGCCGACCACCACCGCCACCTCGACGTTGAGCTTGTGGACGTCGCGGATCTCGTCGGCGATGGCGGCCACCACCGCCTCGTCGATGCCGAACGGCTGCGAGCCCATCAGGGCCTCGCCGGAGACCTTGAGCAGGACCCGGCGATAGCGGGCCGCCGCCGGGGCGCTCTCCCCGGGCTGCGCTCCCGCCATCAGCGCGCCGCCTGGGCCATGACTTCGGCGGCGAAGTCGTCCTGGCGCTTCTCGATCCCCTCGCCCAGCTTGTAGCGGACGAAGCGGCGCACCTGGATGTTCTCGCCGATCTTGCCGACCTTCTCGGCGATCATCTGGCTGATCGTCTGGTCCGGGTTCTTGACGAACGGCTGCTCCAGCAGCACGAATTCGGAGTAGTACTTCTCCATCTTCCCGGCGACGATCTTCTCGACCACCTGGGCCGGCTTGCCCGAGGCGAGCGCCTGCTCGCGGAAGATCGCCTGCTCGCGGGCGAGGAGCTCGGGCGTGACCTCCTCGCGGCGCACGCAGCGGGGATCGGCGGCGGCGATGTGCATCGCGATGTCGCGCACCAACTCCTGGAACTGGTCGGTGCGGGCCACGAAGTCGGTCTCGCAGTTGACCTCGACCAGCACGCCGATCTTGCCGCCGCCGTGGATGTACGAGCCCACGGCGCCTTCGGCGGTGATCCGGCCGGCCTTCTTGGCCGCCGCGGCGAGGCCCTTCTTGCGCAGCGCGTCGACCGCGGCCTCCATGTCCCCCTTGCAGTCGTTGAGGGCGTTCTTGCAGTCCATCATCCCGGCGCCGGTGCGCTCCCGGAGCTCCTTGACCATCTGAGCGGTGATTTCAGCCATGACAGCTTTCTCCTTCGAGCCGCGACGAAAGCGGTTGAGATCGCTTTGGAACGCGGAGATGAATCGGTAGACAAAAGAAAGGGTCAGATCGACATCAGCTCGACTGACCCATGACCGCGCGTGCCGCCGGCACGGGCCGGCGGCGCGCCGTAGCGAAGCAGGCAGGCCCTAGGCCGGAGCGGCGCTCGCGGCGGCGGCGTCCTTGTCGAAGACCGGCACGTTCCTGCCGTCTTTCTGGAACGCCGAGTCGTCCGAGAGCTTGCCGGCGCCGGCGAGATAGGCGTCGGCGATCCGCGACGCGAACAGCCGGATGGCCCGGATGGCATCGTCGTTGCCCGGGATCGGGTAGTCGATCAGCTCCGGATCGCAGTTCGTATCGACGATCGCGATCACCGGGATGCCGAGCTTGTTCGCCTCCGAGACGGCGATGTCCTCCTTCTTCGGGTCGACCACGAAGAGCGCGTCCGGCAGCTCCTCCATGTCGCGGATCCCCTCGAGGTTCTTCACCATCTTCTCCCGCTCGCGCTCCAGCCGCAGCCGCTCCTTCTTGGTGAGCGCGCCGCTCTCGTCGTTGAGCCGGCCCTCGACCTCCTTGAGGCGCTGGATCGAGGTGCGCAGGGTGACGAAGTTGGTCAGCGTGCCGCCCAGCCAGCGGTTGGTGACGTAGAACTCGCCGCAACGGGCCGCCTCTTCGGCGATCGCCTCCTGCGCCTGCCGCTTCGTGCCGACGAACAGGATGCGCTTCCCCTCCGCGGCGAGATGCTGCACGAACGCCGCGACGTCGTTGAACATGCGCAGCGTCTTCTGCAGGTCGATGATGTAGATCCCATTGCGCTTGCCGAAGATGTACGGCTTCATCTTCGGGTTCCAGCGCCGGGTCTGGTGCCCGAAGTGGACACCGGCCTCAAGCAGCTCTTTCATCGTGACTTCTACCAAGGAATTCTCCCTTCTGGGCCTTCTAGCGCTTGCTGAACTGGAAACGGGCGCGGGCGCCCTTCTGGCCGTACTTCTTGCGTTCCTTCTTGCGCGGATCGCGCGTCAGGAACCCGGCCGACTTGAGGCGGTCGCGCAGCTCGCCGTTGAACTCGAGCAGGGCGCGCGAGATGCCGTGCCGGATCGCACCGGCCTGCCCCGCGCTGCCGCCGCCCGCCACCGTGACGTTGATGTCGAACCGCTCCACCGTCTCCGTCAGTTGCAGCGGCTGCTTGATGACCATCTTCAGCACTTCGTTGGGGAAGTAGCTGTCGAGGGTACGGCCGTTGATCTTGAAACCGCCCGCGCCCGGACGCAGGTACACGCGGGCGGCAGCCGTCTTGCGGCGGCCGGTGCCGTAAAATTGAGTTTGGCTCACGTTCCGATCTCTCCTTGATTCCCGCCAGGATCTTCCGTCTTACAGGGCCGCGGCGACGTCGAAGCTCTCGGGCTGCTGCGCCTGATGAGGGTGCTCGGGCCCGGCGTAGACCTTGAGCTTGCGGAGCTGCTTGCGGCCGAGCGGGCCCTTGGGGAGCATGCCCCACACCGCCTCCTCGACCAGCTTGGTGGGCCGGCGCTGCCGCCGCTTGGCCGCCGTCTCCGACTTCAGGCCACCCGGATACCCCGTGTGGTAGTGGTAGATCTTCTTCTCTTCCTTGCCGCCGGTCAGCACCGCCTTCTCGGCGTTGATGACGATCACGAAGTCCCCCGTGTCGAGGTGGGTGGCATAGGTCGGCTTGTGCTTGCCCATCAACAGGCGGGCCGCCAGCGACGACAGGCGCCCCAGAGGGATCCCCGCGGCATCCAGCACATACCACCGATGCTCGATCTCGGCGAGCTTCGGGCTGTAGGTCTTCTTCAGCATCTCCAATCTCTCCAGGTCAGCTCTGGCTGGGAATGTATTGCCTCGGCGCGGCGTGCCCCAACCCGCCTTCGCGACGCAAAGGACCCACATGGTAGGTGGGCAGGGAAGGTTTGTCAAGAGGACGCTAACAGCCCCCGGACCGGGTCCCACCCCGGCGAGCCCCAAGTCTCGCTCAGTATCCCAACTTTCGCAAGAGGGGGGCTATTCCCGCCGGGGAAACAGGCTGGCGACCTCCACCTCGAAGCCGGGGAGCAGGGACGACCGCACCCTGTCCCCCATCCCGCCGCGGCAGAATTCGACGTAGCGCCCGTTCTGGAGGACGTGGACCACCACCATCCGCGTATCCGGATCTGCCATCCAGTACTCAGACACTCCGGCATCCTGGTAAGCCCGGAGCTTGATCCTCCGGTCACGGCTCCGGGTACGCGGCGAGAGGACCTCCAGGATGAGGTCAGGGACTCCCTCGAAGTAGCCCAATTCCCAGATGGGCTCATTCCCCGTCCCGAAAAAGACGACGTCCGGCTGCACCGGGCTGGCAATCCCGTCAGGGAGCTTGACGTCGAGCGGAGCCCAGAGAACCCGGCCGAGGCCGTTCTCTCGAACGAACCCTCCGAGGCGGAAGGAAAACTCCGCAACTGAGAATTGGTGCTTCCGGCAGACGGAGATAGTCCTCGTACGTCCAGTCCCCCTGCCTGGGCCATGCCTCGGTCTCCGGAAGGTCCAGTCGGTATGCCGGTTCGGTCATCGGTGCCTCCTTGACGCCGAATTCAGGCTAGCGGCCCGGAAGGAGGCCGTCAACCCGCACCCCTGGTATCCAAAAATCGTAACATGAATACTTCGGAAGGACGATACGGCGTGGCCTATGGTCCAGGCATTGATGGCCGGCCGGGAAGGGGTATGCTTCCCACCTGATGTCCGACTCCACGGCCGCGCCGCTCGACAAGTCCGGGAAGACCATCCGCGACATGTTCGCGGGGGTGGCGCCCCGGTACGACTTCCTGAACCACCTGCTCTCGGCCAGCCTGGACGTGGTCTGGCGGCGGCGGGCGGCGGCGGCGCTGGGGCTCCCTCCCGGCTCTCCCGTGCTCGACCTCTGCTGCGGCACCGGGGACCAGGCGACCGCTCTGCGCCGCCGGGGGGCCCGCGTGGCGGCGGCCGATTTCTGCGTGCCCATGCTCGCCATCGCCCGCCACAAATTCGCGCGGACGGCCGCCCCCAGGCCCGCCGCCCTCGCCGCCGACGCCCTGTCGCTCCCGTTTCCCGATCGGCATTTCGCCGGCGCGACCGTCTCCTTCGGCCTGCGCAACGTCGCCGATCTGGACGCCGCCCTGCGCGAGATCGCGCGGGTGTTGCGGCCCGGGGGCAAGCTCGTGGTCCTCGACGCCACGGTCCCGGGGTGGCCGCCGCTCCGGACGCTCTACCTCTTCTATTTCCTGCGGCTGCTGCCGGGGATCGGCCGGCTGATCTCCCCCCGGGGGTCGGCCTATTCCTATCTGGCGAGCTCGGTGGTCGGTTTCCCCCAGCGCCAGGAGTTCCTCGACCGCATGGCCGCCGCGGGGTTCGCCGATCTCGCCTGGGAGGACCTCTCGGGCGGCACGGTCTGTATCCATCAAGGGAGGATCCCCGCATGACCAACGTCCTCGACGGCAATATTCTCGATGGAAAAACCGCCGCCGCCGAGATCCGCTCCGAAACGGCGGCGAACGCCCGCGCGATGGTCGCGGCCGGCGCCCGGCCGGCGCAGCTCGTCGCCGTGCTGGTGGGCGAGGACCCCGCCTCGCAGGTCTACGTGGGCAGCAAGGTCAAGGGGTGCGCCGAGGTCGGCATGCTGAGCCGCACCCTCCGGCTCCCCGCCGAGACCTCCGAGGACGAGCTCCTCGCCCTGCTCGACGACCTCAACGCCGACGACGCCGTGGACGGCATCCTGGTTCAGCTCCCGCTCCCCAAGCAGATCCACGAGAAGCGGGTGCTTGACCGCGTCGATCCCGACAAGGACGTCGACGGCTTCCACCCGGTCAACGTCGGCCGCCTCTGGCTGGACGAGGACGGCCTCACCCCCGCGACCCCCACCGGCATCGTGGCCCTGCTCAAGCGCAACGGCATCAAGCTCTCCGGCCAGCGGGCCGTGATCGTGGGGCGCAGCGCCATCGTAGGCAAGCCCATGGCCGGCCTGCTGCTGCGGGAGAGCTGCACGGTCACCGTCTGCCACTCCCGCACCGTCGACCTCCCCGCCGTCACCCGCCAGGCCGACATCCTGGTGGCCGCCATCGGCCGTCCTGGGATGATCGGCGCCGAGCACGCGCGCGAGGGGGCGGTGGTGATCGACGTCGGTATGAGCCGCCTGGCCGACGCCGCCGAGATCGAGCGCCTCTACCCCGGCGACGCCGACCGCCGCCGCCAATTCGAGTCCAAGGGGTACACCCTGGTGGGCGACGTCGACTACACCCGCGTGGCGCCGAAGGCGTCCTGGATCACCCCCGTCCCCGGCGGCGTCGGGCCGCTGACGGTCGCCATGGTGATCGCCAACACCCTGAAAGCCTCCCGCCGCCGGCAGGGGCTCCCGGCCGTGCCATGAGCGCTCTCCGCGTCGGCCTGACCGGAGGTCTCGCCAGCGGCAAGTCGACCGTCTCCGCCTGGCTGCGCGAGGCCGGCTTCGAGGTGGTGGACGCCGACCGCCTGGTGGCCGAGCTCCACCAGCCCGGCGGAGAGGGGGCGGCGGCCGTGCGCGACCTCTTCGGTCCCGGGATGCTCGACGAGCACGGCGGCGTGGACCACGCCAAGGTCGCCGCCCGGGTGTTCAGCGATCCGGAAGCGCGCAAGGCGCTGGAAGCCGCGATCCACCCCCTGGTGAAGAAGCGCTTCGAGGAGATCGCCGCCAAGGCGAAGGGGGTGGTCGTCCTCGAGGCCACGCTGCTGGTCGAGGCCGGCTACGCTCCGCTGTTCGATTTCATCGTCACCGTCGAGGCCCCCTGTGAGCTGCGCCTTGAACGCGCCATAGCGAGGGGGATGGACCCCGAGTCCACCCGCGCCCGCCTGCTCGCGCAAGGGGACGGCGAGGAGCGGCGCGAGGCGGCCCACCGGCTGATCGACAACTCCGGCGACGTCGAGCACCTCCGCCGCCAGGTGGATGAGCTGATCGAGGAGCTGAACCGGGCGGCGAGCCAGCAGCAGGAGTGACGCTAGTGGGCCGCCGCGACCGGAGGCTCGCCGGCCGATGACCTTACGCGCTGCTCGAGCTCGGAGAGATAGCCCCTCAGATTCGCGTACCGCACATACCCGAGCTCGGCGATCGGGGGCGGGATCTCGGACTCGTCGATGCCAACCAGGATCGAAATCACCCGCTTGTGCATAGAGAAGGCCGCACCCATCTCGAATAGCAGGTAGGGGTTGTTGAGAGACCGGTCGGTCAGGATGAGAACGACCTCGTCCGCCTTCCGCAGCAACCGGCGCAGGTCGAAGTCGATTGCCTCGCCGCGGGTCGGAGTCTGCTCCACGGAGAGGACGAGGGCTCCGGCGTCCCGCACGGAATGGGCGAGATTCTCGGCGAGATCATTATCCTTGGGTGCTGAGCTGATCAGGACCTGGTAAGACATCGGTCATTCCTCTGAAAAGTCAGCGTATCATCAACCAGCGACAACGACAATCCAGAATACCTTGCAGCCAGACTATGACTACCCCTTCCCGCAATTCCCGCCCCTTCGTCCTCGTCACAGGAAACGCCGGCAAGATCGCCGAGGCCCGGCTCGCGATGGGAACCGACCTCGAAGCCGTGGAGGTGGATCTTCCCGAGATCCAGTCTCTCGACTACCTGGAGGTCCTGCGGGCGAAGGCCGAGGAGGCTTGGCGGCACGTCGGCCATCCCCTGGTGGTAGAAGAGGCCGGGCTCGACCTCGCCGCCCTGAACGGCTTTCCCGGACCGCTCGTCAAGTGGATGCTCCAGGCCGTGGGCGCCGAGGGGCTCTCCCGCACGGCCGTATCCCTGGGGGACGCCCAGGCTTCCGCGCGCTGCTTCCTTCTCTATAAAGATGGAGACCGCGAGATCGTGGCCGAGGGGAGGACGGAGGGCACCCTCGTCCTCCCCGGCCGCGGGACCCATGGCTTCGGCTGGGACCCGGTCTTCCTGCCGGAGGGGTCGGAGCTCACCTTCGCCGAGCTCAGCGGCGTGGAGAAGGGAGCGGTGAGCCACCGAGGGAAGGCTTGGCGGGAGATGATAAAGATCCTGGTATCAGCGCGCCGAAACGGCATGAGGACGTAGAGTAAGCCTCTCTTCCTTAAGATCCGAACAACTCAGAATGTTTGCCCTTGCAACCGCCTGCTCGATAGCCGGGATCAAAACCTCGATCTTATGCGGCAACTCCTCGGCACTCCAGCGAAAACATTCGACTCGATCCCGTGTGAACCGCTGGTCAGCCTCCGCGCCGATCCAAAGCTCCACTTGAACAATGTTCTCGCGCTCCACCGGCGTCGCAGCAAGGATGACGAACCGTGTTATCCCACCGCCCTCTCTATAAAAGGGCCACTCCCAACTCCCATGCCGGTCTCCAGGAGAAGAAAACGGCTCATATCCCAACCCCTCAAGAACGGCAGTCAACGGCTCGAAGGTCCCAGACTCGATCCACATTAGGCAACCTCCAAAGGCCAGGGTAGCACGAGAGCTTCCTTTGGGAAGCCATCGGGCAGGATGTACTCGATTCCAATACCTAAACGAACTCTACGAGGTCCCAAGACGTTCGCGATTTTACGCGGATCGAGAACAAAGACGTATTCACGGGGATAGTCCGGAGCCGGCAGAGCCAGCATCGCAATAGTCTCCTTCGGAGAGTAGGGAGTCGGCGTTACCCACTGTTTTCTTGGCGGGATCTGACTTAGTTTTTCCTCTGTGCTTACTTGGCCGGGCAGAAGAAACCGCAAAAGAAACCGCCCGCCCAATTCTTCGAAAACTTCCGCGCCGCTCTTGGATGGCACATCGGTATCCGGAGTATCCCCCGGGACGATCATGGTCCCACGCTCCTCAAGCATGCACACGTCCAGATTCGTCGCGAGTAATCTCGCCATCCTGTCGCCCCTCCCTCCCTAAACTTTACACCCTCCGGTGAAAATTTTCTAGCTTAGATGCCCACCCCAGCCATCAACCACAGCATGATCGCCTTCTGGACGTGCAGGCGGTTCTCGGCTTCGTCGAAGATGCGGCTCTGGGGGCCGTCGCAGACCTCGGCGGAGACCTCCTCGCCGCGGTGGGCCGGCAGGCAGTGGAGGAAGACGGCCTCCTGGCGCGCGTGGGACATCAGCGCCGAATCCACCGTGAAGCCCTTGAAGGCCTTCAGCCGCTCCTGCTGCTCGGACTCCTGCCCCATCGAGGCCCAGACGTCGGTGTAGACGGCCGAGGCGTCCTTCACCGCCGCCACCGGATCGTGGGTCAGGATCACCTTCGTCCCGGCGCCTTGAGCGTCCTGGCGGGCGAGGCCGCACATCCGCTCGGCGCGCACCGGGTTGCGCTTGTAGGCCATGGCGGAGGAGCCCACCTGCTCGGCGTCGAACGGCTCGGAGAGCTCGCCCACCCCCTGGAGGAGGCGGAGGTCGGTGCCGAATTTGTGGCAGGTCTCGGCGAGGCCGGCCAGGGTCTGGAGCACCTGGCTGTCCTGCTTGCGCGAGTAGGTCTGGCCGGTCACCGGGAAGCTCGCGGCGAAGCCGAGCTTCTTCGCCACCCGCCGGTCGAGCTCGCGCACCTTGTCGCCGTCGCCGTGAAAGAGGGTGAGGAAGCTCGCCTGTGTGCCGGTCGTCCCCTTGACCCCGCGGCAGCGCAGGGTGGAGAGGCGATGGCGGACCTCGGCGAGGTCCATCACGAAGTCCTGGATCCACAGGCAGGCGCGCTTGCCCACGGTGGTGAGCTGCGCCGGCTGGAAGTGGGTGTAGGCGAGCGTGGGGATCGCCCGCGTCCGCCTGGCGAAGGCGGCCAGCTCTCCGATGGTGGCCGTCAGCCGGCCGGCCAGCAGCTCCAGGGCTTCGCGGATCAGCAGGACGTCGGTGTTGTCGGTGATGAAGGCGCTGGTGGCGCCCAGATGGATGATGCCGCCCGCCCCCTCGTGGACGCGGTCCGCCTGCTCGGCGTAGTGACGGATGTGGGCCACCACGTCGTGGCGGGTGCGCCGCTCGATCTCCGCCACCCGTTCGAGATCGGCGTCGCCGGCCGTCTTCCTGAGGGCGTCGATCTGCTCGGCGGTGATCGGCAGGCCCAGCTCCCGCTCGCTCTCGGCGAGGGTGATCCACAGCCGCCGCCAGATGCGGAAGCGGTGGCCGGAGGAGAAGATCCGGGCCATCTCCGGCGAGGCGTAGCGTTCGTAGAGGGGGTTCTGGGGGGAGTCGGTCGGCATGCCGGGGCTGGATTGTAGCAAACGGGCCCTCTGCTACAATCCGCCGCCGCGCCCCCTTCCCGGGGCCGCGCCTCTCAGCCAGCCTGAGCCCAACATGTCTTTACGAGTCGATTCAGAAATCGGACGCCTGCGGCGCGTCCTGGTCCACCGGCCGGGGCGGGAGATCGATTGGATGGTCCCCGCCATGATGGAGACCCTCCTCTTCGACGACATCCTCGACGGCGACGAGGCGCGCGACGAGCACGACCTCTTTTCGGAGGTGCTGCGGCAGGCCGGCGCGGAGGTGCTCGAAGCGCAGGACCTGCTCGCCGGCGTGCTGAAAGAGGGCTCCGAGCCGCGCCGGCGGCTGCTCGACGAGCTGGAGGCCGAGTACGGCGTCTCCTTCAGCCTGGTGCGCCGGCTCGACGAGCTGCCGCCGGCCTGGCCGCCCATCTGGGCCATCCCCGCCTCGAAGCTGACGCGGGTGCGGGTCGAGGACTTCTCGAAGATCATCCCCAGCGTCTTGCGGTGCATGTGGTTTTCGTACTTCGACCGGTTCGCCTTGACGTCGGCGGCGAGACGGAACAGACCGGCCACCTCCGCGGCGGTCAGGTCGTGGATCGAGATCAGGTGACGGGGCATATCTCCTCCGGAATCGGAATTCTCTTTGAAAGGGGGTCAATCAAAGGGGGTCCCTATCGAGCGGCATGGTCATGCAGCGGGGGCCGCCCCGGGCACGCGACAGCTCGTTGGACCAGAGCGAGATCACCGCCGGACCGCCGTTGAGCAGGTCGTGCTCGCCGTCCGCGACCTCCTCGCCGGCCAGGACCCGCCAGCCGCGCCGTGCCAGCTCGTCCATGGTCCGGTGGTTGCGCCGGTAGAGCAGGATCAGGCCCGGCGCGAGGGCGAAGGCGTTGGCGCCGTCGGTCCACTGCTCGCGCTGCTGGTCGATCGCCTCCCGGGCGCCGCCGCAGGGCACGACCTCGAGATCCCTCCCGAGGTCTCTCAGCACCTTGAGCAGCGACGAACGGAGGGTGAACGTCAGCTCGCGGGCGGAGAGATCCACCGAGTAGACGTGCGCCGACTCCGGCCCGCCGGGCTCGATGACCGGCAGGTAGGCCAGGCAGAGGTTGCGGTCGATCAGGGTGAAGACGGTGTCGAGGTGCATGTAGGAGCGTCGGCGCGGCATCTCCACCATGATCAGGTGGCGGAACGAGGTCTCCTCCCGGCGCAGGTACTCGGCCAGCGTCTCGATCCCCCGCCGGTTCGTGCGCTCGGAGAGACCGACGAGGACGATCTCCGGGCTCACCACCAGCACGTCGCCCCCCTCCAGGTTCGGATAGGGGAAGTGCGGGTTGTGCTGCGGCGCGCCCGAGGGGGGGACGTCGATCTCGAAGATCCCCTCCGTCCTCAGCGTCGGGCAGTGCTCGAAGATAGTGCGGGCGAGGAGCGGCTCGCGCTCGCGGGCGCCGGTCGCCATGGAGGAGATCACCACGCGGCCGCCCATCACCACCTGGGGATCGCGCTGGAAGAAGTAGTTGGGCACCGGGTTGAGCTCGAAGAACTGCAGCCGGCCGGCGTCGGAGATCTCGGCCGGAGCGCGGATCCCCTCGATCAGGGCGGCGGCCAGCTCCTGGGGCGGCAGCTCGTCGAGCCGGCGCACCAGGCTGAAGGAGACGCCGTACTCGGCCTCCAGCTCGTCGAGCAGCCGCCGGCGCGGCTCGGAGCCCTCTTTCAGCACGCCGGCGAGCAGGTCCTGCGCTTCGAGCACCTCCGCGCCGGCCTGCCGCAGCACCTCCGAAAAGAGGTCGTGCTCGTCGCGCGCCTCGTCGCCGTCGAGGATGTCGTCGAAGAGGAGGGTCTCCATCATGGCGGGGACCATCCAATCGATCTCCCGCCCCGGCCGGTGGACCAGGACGCGCCGCAGGCGTCCGATTTCTGAATCGACTCGTAAAGACATGTTGGGCTCAGGCTGGCTGAGAGGCGCGGCCCCGGGAAGGGGGCGCGGCGGCGGATTGTAGCAGAGGGCCCGTTTGCTACAATCCAGCCCCGGCATGCCGACCGACTCCCCCCAGAACCCCCTCTACGAACGCTACGCCTCGCCGGAGATGGCCCGGATCTTCTCCTCCGGCCACCGCTTCCGCATCTGGCGGCGGCTGTGGATCACCCTCGCCGAGAGCGAGCGGGAGCTGGGCCTGCCGATCACCGCCGAGCAGATCGACGCCCTCAGGAAGACGGCCGGCGACGCCGATCTCGAACGGGTGGCGGAGATCGAGCGGCGCACCCGCCACGACGTGGTGGCCCACATCCGTCACTACGCCGAGCAGGCGGACCGCGTCCACGAGGGGGCGGGCGGCATCATCCATCTCGGCGCCACCAGCGCCTTCATCACCGACAACACCGACGTCCTGCTGATCCGCGAAGCCCTGGAGCTGCTGGCCGGCCGGCTGACGGCCACCATCGGAGAGCTGGCCGCCTTCGCCAGGCGGACGCGGGCGATCCCCACGCTCGCCTACACCCACTTCCAGCCGGCGCAGCTCACCACCGTGGGCAAGCGCGCCTGCCTGTGGATCCAGGACTTCGTGATGGACCTCGCCGAGGTCCGCCACCGCCTCTCCACCCTGCGCTGCCGCGGGGTCAAGGGGACGACCGGCACGCAGGCGAGCTTCCTCACCCTCTTCCACGGCGACGGCGACAAGGTGCGCGAGCTCGACCGCCGGGTGGCGCGGAAGCTCGGCTTCGCCGCGAGCTTCCCGGTGACCGGCCAGACCTACTCGCGCAAGCAGGACAGCCAGGTGCTCCAGACCCTGGCCGGCCTCGCCGAGACCTGCCACAAATTCGGCACCGACCTCCGCCTCCTCCAGGGGGTGGGCGAGCTCTCCGAGCCGTTCGACGCCGAGCAGGTGGGCTCCTCCGCCATGGCCTACAAGCGCAACCCGGTGCGCGCCGAGCGGATGTGCGGCCTCGCCCGCCGGCTGATCACCGACAGCCTCAACGGCCCGCTCAACACCGCCACCCAGTGGCTGGAGCGCAGCCTCGACGACTCGGCCAACCGCCGCCTGGTGATCCCGGATTCGTTCCTCGCCGCCGACGCCGTGCTGGGGCTCGCGGCCCACATCGCCGCCGGCCTCGTGGTGCGCGAGGCGACGATCGCCGCCCGGGTGGCCCGCGAGCTGCCGTTCATGGCCACCGAGACGCTGCTGATGGAGTCCGTGCTGCGCGGCGGCGACCGCCAGAAGCTCCACGAGCGCATCCGCGGCTACAGTTTCGACGCCCAGAGCACCTTGGAAAGAAAAGGGGGTGAGAATCCCCTCATCGACCTCATCGTGAGCGACCCGGAGTTCCGGCTCACCCGCCAGGAGGTCGAGCCCTGGCTCGATCCGGTCGCCTTCACCGGCCGGTCGGCCGACCAGGTCGACGAGTTTCTCGCCGAGACCGTGGCGCCCGCCCTGGAAGGGAGTGAGGCCGCCGCGATTGCCGCCCCCCGCGTGTAAGGGGAGCGCATAGATCGAAGGGTGGGGGCGTACCCCACCGAGCCGGGACGAATTCAGCCCTGTGCTAGTATCCCGGTCGAGCGCAAGCCGTTCCAGCGCTATTGGACCCAGGAGCTCTCACGAAGATGGCTCAAAACCACCTTACGGAGGCCGCAAGCCCATGCGCCCACGGAAAGACTCCCGGCTCGTCGTGGTTCTTCCTCGAGTCGCTTTCTCAGCCTTCCTCCTCGTCGAGCTGCTGGCTGCCGCTTGCTCGGGCAACCGCCAGCCCACCGTGGCTCCCCCCACGCTCGGCGTGCCGCTCGAGCGGGGGATCGCCTCCTGGTACGGTCCCAAATTCAACGGCAGGATGACCGCCAGCGGCGAGCGCTACGACATGAACGCGTTCACCGCCGCCCACCCCTCACTCCCCTTCGGCTCGAAGATCGGTGTACGCAATACCCGTACCGGCCGCGAGGTGATCGTGCGGGTCAACGACCGCGGCCCCTACTCGAAGAACCGCATCATCGACCTCTCCTACGCCGCCGCCAGGGAGGTGGGGGTGGTGGGGCCGGGCACGGCGAGCGTGGAGCTCTACCTGGTGCCCGAGACCGGCGCGCCGCAGCGCTTCACCGTCCAGGTGGCCGCCTTCAGCGAGCCCGAGCGGGCGGTCGCCCTCCAGCGCGAGATCGTGCGGCTGTATCCCGAGGCCGTGGTGGATTCGGACGGCACCTGGAGCCGCGTCCAGATCGGCGCCTTCGACGACCGCGACCAAGCCGAGTCGCTGCGCCGCGAGCTGGCCTCGATCGGCATGCAGGCGGTGGTGGTCGCGGCGCGCTGACGCCGAGGCCACGCCGCTCCGCCTCAGCTCCTCCTTCTTCCTGCTTCCTGCCACGATCCTACCTGGATAGGTAGCACCTGCCCCACCCGTCGAGACGCGCGCCCCGCTCCAGCGGGCGTGGTGGTCCCGAGCTCTCCTATTTTAAAAACTCCTTATTGCGCAGGTTTCACTGAAAGAATCGAGGCCCGAGAGCCCCGCCCCCATAGATTTCCCGCCGTCTCCGCCGGCACGCTTGCCGGACGCCAGGGCGGCGGAAGGAGGAGACGAGATGTACCTACCCGCAACATCCCGTTTCGTACGCCGGACCGGGTGGATGATAGCGGCCCTCATCCTGGCCGCCGTTCTGGGTCTGGCCGCCGGCGCCGCCGGCCAGACCTGCACCCGCACCCTGACGGCGGACGTGGTCGCCTTCGACCAGGTCTTCTTCTGGAACCGCCTCGGAGCGGTCCAGCCTCAGGGCATGATGTATGCCCTCCGACGCGACGTGGTGCCGATCAGCGGCACCGTCCTCTCGCCGGGCAACGTCCGGCTGCGCTCGGACAAGCGGCCGCGGCCGATCGTCCTGCGCATGGACGTGGGCGACTGCCTGCGGATCAGCTTCCAGAACTTCCTGGCCAACACCCGGCGCGACCAGGACCAGGCGGCCACCCGCCAGGCGTCGATCCACGTGGTCGGCATGCAGTGGAACCTGATCAACCTCGACGACGGCTCCTACGTGGGGAGCAACGTCACGGGCCTGGCCAACATCGCGCAGAAGGTGACCTACCAGCTGTACGCCGAGCACGAGGGGGAGCACGTCCTCTACAGCCTCGGCGCGCCGGCGGGAGGCGAGGGGGACGGCGGGCAGGTCAATTCCGGCCTGTTCGGAGCGGTGATCGTCGAGCCGGCGGGCGCGCGCTGGTACCGCAGCCAGGTGACGCGGCAGGACCTCGACTACGCCACCACCGGCTTCACCGCCACCGGCCAGCGGATCCTCAACTATGAGGCGGTCTACCCCGCGGGCCACCCGCGCGCCGGGCTGCCGGTGCTCAACCTGCTGCAGGGCACCGAGATCGTCGGCACCGACCTGACGGCGATGATCGCCGGCCCGCAGACCAACTACGAGTTCGCGAGCACGGCGTTCGCCACCAACATCTACACCTATCCGCGGCGGTTCGAGCCGTTCCGCGAATTCACCATCATCTACCACGACGAGACCGGCGCGGTGCAGGCCTTCCCGGCCTTCAACCAGCCGGCCCTCCAGCACGCGCTGCACAGCGTGCGCGACGGCTTCGCCATCAACTACGGCTCGGGCGGGGCCGGCGCCGAGGTGCTGGCCAACCGCTTCGGCGTGGGCCCGATGTGGAATTGCCCCGAGTGCAAGTTCGAGGAGTTCTTCCTCACCTCGTGGGCGGTGGGAGACCCGGCGATGGTGGTCGACGCCGGGCCCCAAGGCCACCAAAGCCTTCTATCCGGACGACCCCTCGAACGTCTACCACTCCTACCTGCGGGACCACGTCAGGTTCCGCGTGCTGCACGGGGGCTCGAAGGAGCACCACATCCACCACCTGCACGCCCACCAGTGGCTCTTCACGGCGGACGGCGACAAGTCGAGCTATCTCGACAGCCAGGCGATCGGCCCCGGCGCCTCCTTCACCGCCGAGATCACCTACGGGGGGAGCGGCAACCTCAACCTGACGCCGGGCGACTCGATCTTCCACTGCCACTTCTACCCCCATTTCGCGCAGGGGATGTGGTCGCTCTGGCGCGTCCACGACGTCTTCGAGGAGGGGACGCAGCTCGACGCCAGCGGCCGGCCGGCGGCGGGCTCCCGGGCCCTGCCGGACGGCGAGATCGCGGCCGGCACGCCCATCCCGGCCGTGGTGCCGCTGCCCAACAAGCCGATGGCGCCCCGGCCGGAGGCCCAGGTGTCGATCGTCAACGGCCAGGCGCAGATCTCGGGGACCGGCAACCCCGGCTATCCGTTCTTCGTTCCCGCCAAGGCCGGTCACCGGCCGCCCAGCCCGCCCCTGGACACCCTCGACGACGGCGGCCTCGCCCGCCACATCATCACCGGCGGCACGGTGAACGAGGCGCATACCCGCACCGATTTCCACAAGACGCTCCTCAGCGTCACGGCCCAGCCGATCCCGGAGACCGGCGCCGCCGTGGAGCAGGCCGCGATGAGCTATCACGCCCTGCGCGAGCACTCCACCTGCCTGCCCAACGGCACCTGCGACGGGGTCACCGCGGTGAAATTCCTCACCAACGGCCGTCCGGGGGTGCGCGGCGCGCCGATGGCCGATCCCTGCATCGACGCCAACGGCGTGCCGATCCCGCTCTCCCGCACCATCAAGGGGGCGGACATCCAGACCGACGTGGTGCTCAACAAGAAGGGGTGGCACTTCCCGCAGATGCGCTTCGAGTCGCTGTGGGACGACGTGGCCAGCTACGTCAACCCCTCCTCGACCCTGCGCAAGCCGCCGGAGCCGCTGTTCATGCGGGCCAACAGCGGCGACTGCATCGAGTACTGGTTCAGCAACCTGGTGCCGAACGAGTACAAGCTCGACGACTTCCAGGTGCGCACGCCCACGGACATCCTGGGCCAGCACATCCACCTGGTGAAGTTCGACGTGCTCGCCTCGGACGGCTCCGGCAACGGCTTCAACTACGAGGACGGCTCGATGAGCCCCGGCGAGGTGCGCGAGCGCATCGACGCCATCCGCGCCGGCAACGGCTGCACGCCGGCCGACCCGCGCAACGGCACCTTCGCCTGCCCGCAGGCCCAGGTCCATCCGTTCTTCGGCGCCGGCCCCGGGGGTGAGTGGATCGGCGCCAAGACCACCATCCAGCGCTGGTATGCCGACCCCGTGCGCGACAACCAGGGCAACGACCGGACGCTGCGGACGGTCTTCACCCACGACCACTTCGGCCCCTCGACCCACCAGCAGACCGGGCTCTATGCCGGCCTGGTGATCGAGCCGGCTGGCTCCTCCTGGTATCACAACGAGACCGGCACGCTCCTCGGCACCGGCCACGACGGCGGACCGACGAGCTGGCAGGCGGTGATCGAGCCGCCCACCCCGACCCCGTCCTACCGCGAGTTCATGATCGAGCTCGCCGACTTCCAGCTCGCCTACGAGGCCGGCGGCTTCACCTTCCCCGACCCGGCCCGGGCCGTCAACCCGCCGGGAAAAGATGACGTGGGCATCCCCGAGCTGGTGGCCCGGCCGACCGTCTGCCCCGACGGGGTCAACGTGCCCCCCTGCCCGGAGGCGATCTCCGCCGCCGACGTGGGCACCGCGTCGGTCAACTACCGCCAGGAGCCCGTGGCCCTGCGCGTCCGCGACCCGCTCACCAACGGGCAGGCAGCGGGCCAGCAAGGCGACCTGTCGTATGCCTTCGCCTCGATCCGCCGGGCGGATTCCGACCTCAACGTCCAGCCCGCCTTCTACCAGCCGCTGACCCAGGACGTGAAGGACTTCGACCCCTACACGCCGCTGCTGCGGGCTTATGAGAACGACCGGGTGCAGATCCGTATCCTGGTCGGGGCCCACGAGGAGGGGCACAACTTCAGCGTCCACGGGATCAAGTGGCTGTTCGAGCCGGGGGAGCCCAATTCCGGCTACAAGAACAGCCAGATGATGGGCATCTCCGAGCACTTCGAGCTCATCGTGCCGCAGCTCGTCAAGAACCCGACGGGCGCCTACGTCGACCGCCTGTGGTCGGCCGGCTCCTCGACGGACGACCTGTGGAACGGCATCTGGGGGCTCTTCCGGGCCTACACCGGCACTCGGCAAGGCCTGCGGGCGTTGCGCGTACGACTTCTCGTGCCCGAAGAGCGCTCCCGTGCGCAACCTGGACGTCACGGCGGTCACCGCCGCCAGCGCCCTGCCCGGCGGGCGGCTGGTCTACAACTCGCGGACGGACGGCGCCATCGGACCGCTGTTCGACCCCACCGCCATCCTCTTCGTCCGCACGAGCGATCTCGACCCCGCCGGCAGGCTGCTGGCCGGCGTGCCCGTCGAGCCGCTGGTCCTGCGGGCCCGGGCCGGCGAGTGCGTCAAGCTGACCCTGCGCAACCGCCTCCCCTCGACGCCGTTTGACCTCAACGGCTTCAACACCTTCCCGATGACGGTCGAGGGCTTCAACGCCAACGACGTCAAGCCGTCGACCTCGGTCGGCCTGCACCCGCAGCTCGTTTACTATGACGTCAGCCGCTTCGACGGCGCCAACGTGGGGGGCAACAGCACCCAGACGGTCGTTCCCGGGCAGTCCACGACCTACGAGTGGTACGCCGGCGACGTGACGATCAACCCGGACGGCTCGGTCACCGCAACGCCCATCGAATTCGGCGCCACCAACCTGATCCCCTCCGACCGCCTCAAGCAGCCGGGCAAGGGGGCCATCGGCGCGTTGATCATCGAGCCCGAGGGGGCCTCCTGGACGGAGCTCTCCACCACCCGGGCCGTGGCCGACGTCAGCAACCCCAACCCGTTCCCGGGGCAGCAGGCGAGCTTCCGGGAATTCGTGGTGCAGTTCCAGAACGACGTCAACCTGCGCACCGACACCGAGATCACGCCGATGTGCGGCGTGCCCACCGGCGGCGTGGTGCCCGGCTACGGAGCCCCCGTCGAGAACCTCACCTGCGACGACGACTCCGAGGACTCGGGCCAGAAGGGGCTCAACTACCGCAGCGAGCCGCTGTGGAAGCGCATGCAGATCCCGCCGGGCCGGCAGATCTCGACCACCGACGACCTGACGACCTGGTACAACGTGCTGTCCAACTCCAAGGTCGGCGGCGCCGATCCGCAGACGCCGGTCTTCCTGGTGGCCCGGACCACACCCATCCGCTTCCGGGTGCTCCAGGCCGGCGGCCACTCCCGCGACCTGGTCTTCGACCTCCACGGCCACATCTGGGACCGGGAGCCGTACATCGAGAATTCGACCCGCATCGGGCGCAACTCCTTCTCCATGTGGGAAGGGGCGCACATGGGGATCGGACCGACCAGCCACTTCGACGCCCTGATCCGCAACGGCGCCGGCGGCCGATTCTCGATCATCGGCGACTACCTGTTCCGTACCCATGACTCCTTCGATTTCGACGGAGGCATCTGGGGTCTCCTGCGGGTGCAGTAGACCCGCCGGGCTTCCGGGCGGCAGCACCCGCCGCCGCCCGGCGCCCTCCTCTCTACGACCGATGGAGCCGTCAACCATGAGACACGGACTACAAAGCTTCCTCCCGCTCCTCGCCGCGCTGGCGCTGGCCGGAGCCCTCCCCGCGGCCGCAGGCGAGGCCGCCACGGACCGGGTGGTGGCCGAAGGGCTCGCCGTCGAGCTCTCCCTCAAGCCCCTGGACGGCGGCGCCGGCCCCCTGAAGGAGGGGCAGACCGCCCGCGTGCGGCTGACCCTCACCGACACCCTGAGCCACACGCCCATGTCCCGGCTCTATCCCGGGGCCTGGATGGACCGCCTGGACGCCGGGCTCCCCGGCGAGCCCGCGGCGGCCAGTTGCAAGCAGAAGGTCGAGGCCATCGTCGGCGGCGCGATCCTCTCCCGCCCGGAGCTCGACCTCAACACCTACTACGTGCTGACCCTCAACGCCGACGCCACGATCTCCGTCGTCGATCCCCTCTTCGGCTACGGCAGCAGCAAGCTGCTCGGCATGGTCTTCCTGCGCAGCCCGGGGGAGGACTGGGCGCTGGCGGCCGACGGCAACCGCCTCTTCGTCTCGCTGCCCGATTCCGGCCGCGTCGCCGCCGTGGACACGGCGGCCTGGAAGGTGACCGGCGAGGTCGAGACTGGAGCGCGGCCCCGGCGGCTCGGCCTCCAGCCCGACGGCCAATACCTCTGGGTGGCCGGGGATACCGCGGTCTCCGTGATCGACGCCGCCGGCCTGCGCAAGGTGAAGGAGATCAGGACCGGCCGCGGGGAGCACGACCTTGCCTTCAGCGACGACAGCCGCTTCGTCTTCGTCACCAACGAGGAGGACGGCACGGTGTCGGTCCTCGACACGGCCCGGCTGATCAAGGTCCGCGACGTCCCGACGGGCGACCGGCCGATCTCGATCGCCTGGTCGGCCCAGGCCAAGCGGGCCTACGTGAGCGGCGCCGAGCGGGGGACCGTCACCGCCATGAACGGCGCGAGCCCCAAGGTCCTGGCGACGATCGCGATCGGCCCGGGCCTCGGGCAGATCCGCTTCGCGCCGGGCAGCCGGCTGGCCTTCGTCCTCCAGCCCGCGAAGAACGCATTGCACATCGTGGACGCCGTGACCGGCCGCCTCATCCAGACCGCCCAGGTGGAGGCCGAGCCGGACCAGGTGACCTTCAGCGACGAGCTCGCCTACGTCCGCCACCGCGGCAGCGAGACCGTGCTGATGATCCCCCTGAAATCGGTGGGCGAGCCCGGCCGTCCGGTGCCCCTGGTGGACTTCCCCGGCGGCCAGCACCCGCCCGGCCGCCTCTCCCGGCCCACCCCCGCCGACGGCATCGTCCAGGCCCCCGGACACCCCTCGGTGCTGGTGGTCAACCCCGAGGACAAGGCCGTCTACTACTACAAAGAGGGGATGGCCGCGCCCATGGGCCACTTCGAGACCTATGGCAAGGTACCGCGGGCCGTGCTGGTGGTGGACCGCAGCCTGCGCGAGGTCCGCCCTGGAGTCTACGAGACCGTGGCCACCCTGGGCCCGGCGGGGAGCTACGAGCTGGCCCTGCTCCTCGACTCCCCCCGCATCATCCATTGCTTCCCCTTCACCGTGGCCGCGGACCCCGCCCGCGCCGCGGCCGGCCGGCCGCCCCTCGACGTGGAGGTGAAGACCGCCGGCGCCGCCCGCGCCGGCGAGGAGATGACCGTACGCCTGCGCATCACCGATCCCGCCACCGGGGCGCCACGCCGGGGGCTGCGCGACGTGCAGGTGCTGACCTTCCTCTCCCCCGGCGTCTGGCAGCAGCGGCAGTGGGCCGACGAGGTGGGGGAAGGGCTCTACGAAGCCCGCTTCCGGCCGCCGGACGCGGGGCTCTACTTCCTGTTCGTGGGCGTGGAATCCGCCGGCCTGCCGTTGCAGAAATCGCCGTCCGTGAGCCTCACCGTCGGCGCGCCGGCGGTCTCGGGAGGATCGCAATGAGATTCCTCGCGGTTGCCGCCATCCTCCTTCTAGCCGCCCTGCCGGCCGCCGCCGGCCCGGAGACGCTCCAGGCCGAGCGGCTCGACGTGCCGGACGTCCCCGTGCTCGACCAGGAGGGAAACCAGCTCCTCTTCCGCACCGATCTCGTCCAGGGCAAGGTGGTGGCGGTGAACTTCCTGTTCACCAACTGCACCACCATCTGCCCGCCGCTGGGCGCCACCTTCGGCAAGCTGCGCAAGCTCCTGGGCGACCGCGCCGGCCGCGACGTCCACCTGATCTCGGTCTCCGTCGATCCCACCACCGACACCCCCGAGCGCCTCAAAGCCTGGTCGCAGAAATTCGGCCAGGGGCCCGGCTGGACGCTGGTGACCGGCAACCGCGAGGACATCACCCGCCTGCTCAAGGCCCTGGGGGCCTACACGGCCAGCATCAACGACCACCCCCCGCTGGTGCTGATCGGCAACCGCGGCGGCCAGTGGACGCGGGCCTACGGCCTGGCCCCGCCCGCCAAGCTGGCGGCGCTCATCGACGAAATGGCCGCGGGCCAGGCAGGAGCCAAGCCATGATCCGGACTACTTTCGCAGCCATCGCCGTCCTCCTGCTCCTCGCCGCCCACTGCGTCCGGGCCCAGGACCCGGCGCCCCAGCCCTCGCTGCAGACCGCGGCCCAGAGCTACTTCGGGGACACCATCCTCCTCGACCAGGACGGGCGCGAGCACCGCTTCTACACCGACCTGGTGCGCGGCAAGATCGTGATCATGGACTTCATCTACACCCGCTGCGTGGGGCCCTGCCCCATCCTCAGCAGCACCTTCGCCCGGCTCCAGGCCCGTCTGGGGGACCGCCTGGGCAAGGACGTCTTCCTGCTCTCCTTCTCCGTCGATCCGACCTACGACACCCCCGCCCGTCTCAAGGAGTACGCCGGGCGCTTCCACGCCAAGCCGGGCTGGCTCTTCCTCACCGGCTCGCGCGAGAACGCGGAGACCGTGCTGCGCCGCCTCGGCCAGTGGGTGGAGTCCCCCGAGCAGCACCAGACCCTGTACATCGTCGGCAACGAGCCGACCGGCCTGTGGAAGAAGGCCTTCGGCCTCGCCAAGCCCGAGGACCTCTTCCCGGTGATCGACAGCGTGATCGACGACCGGGAGAAGGGATGAGCCGGACTCTCCGCCGGCTCCCGCTCCTCCTGCTGGCGCCGCTCCTGCTGGGGGCCGGGCTCACGCCCCAGGAGGAGCGCGGCCGCCGGATCTACGTCGACAGCACCAGCCCTTCGGGCGCCGAGATCACCGCCTCCCTCGGCCAGGGGGTCGAGGTGGAGGCCACGGCCGTGCCCTGCGCGAGCTGTCACGGCCGCGACGGCAAGGGGCGGCCGGAGGGGGGCGTCACCCCCACGGACATCACCTGGTCCAGTCTCACCAAGCCCTACGGCGTGGTCCACCCCGGCGGGCGCCGGCATCCGCCCTACGACGAGCGGTCGATGCGGCGGGCCGTAGCGATGGGCTTCGATCCCGCCGGCAACGAGCTCCACGTCGCCATGCCCCGCTACCGCATGAGCCGGCAGGACATGGACGACCTCGTGGCCTATCTCAAACGGCTGGGCGAGGAGACCGACCCCGGCGTGGGCGAGACCGCGCTGCGGATCGGCCTCCTGCCACCCCCGCCGGGCCCCCTGGAGCCCATGGGCCGGGCCGTCCGCGCGGCGCTCGCGGCGCGCCTCGCCGCCGTCAACGCCGACGGCGGGATCTACGGCCGCCGGCTCGATCTGGTCCCTCTGGAAGTCCCCCCCGGGGACCGGCGGGCCGGCGTCGCCGCCGCCCTCCAGCGGCAGGAGGTATTCGCTGCCGTTGCGGCTTTCCTCACCGGCGAGAACGCCGGCTTGGCCGCCGCCTTCCAGGAGGCGCGGGTGCCGCTGATCGGCCCCTTCACCCTCCATCCGCGCGAGGATCTCCCCCTCAACCGCTACGTCTACCACCTGCAGCCCGGGACCGAATCCCAGGCGCGGGCCCTGGTCCGCTTCGTCCGCCAGGACCCGGGCGCTGGAGCCCCCCGGCCCGCCGTGCTGGCGCCGCGGGAGAAGGAGCTGGACGCCGCGGTCGAGACGGTGGAGAAAGCTTGCCAGAGATGGGCTCCGCTCACCGTTTTGCGCTATGAACGGGCCCCCTTCTCGCCGGACATGCTGGCCGCGAAGCTGTCTGCAGAGAAGGCCGATCCCATCTTCTTCCTGGGCTCCGGAGCAGAGGCCGCCGGCCTGGCGCGGGCCCTGGAAACCCTCGGCCGGCATCCGCGCCTGCTGGTCACCGGCGCCGCCGCGGAGGCTGAGCTCTTCTCGCTCGGCGCGAGCTTCGGCGGCCGGATCTACGCCGCGCTCCCCGCCCCCGCGGCGCTGGAGGGGCCGGCCGCGGCGCGCTACCGGGCCCTGGCCGAGGCCCACGCCCTGCCTTCCGAGCACCTCTCGGCCCAACTCGCCGCCCTCGCCGCCGCCGAGGTCCTGATCGAGGGCTTGAAGCGCGCCGGGCGCGACCTCGACCGCGAGAGCTTCGTCGAGACCCTCGAAGGCCTGCGCCAGCTCCAGACCGGCTACTCCCCGCCGGTCAGCTTCGGCGCCGGCCGCCGCCTCGGCGCCCAGGGCGCCTACGTCTATGCCGTCGAGCGGACCGGCGGGCTCGCTGCCTCCGGAATCTGGATCGACGCGGAGTGAAAACCCGCGCCGCGAGGTGGCACGAGCGATTTTCCCACCCCGTGGGGTTGCTCGATTTTCCACCCCGCGGCGCGTGGCAGAACCCTTTCATTGAAAGTATTGTGAGACTTGCCGTAACAAGAAGTCGCGAGCGTTGCCGAGCTGCTCCGGGTTTACCACCGCCCGACCATGGTGGCCGGGCGATCCATATAGACAAGAGGACTGCGCCATGACAAGAAAAATCTTTATTCTCAGCTTTCTGCTGTTGTGTCTGGGCGTCTTTGGGACCGCGAGCCCGGGATTCGCCGCGGACCGGGCGAACGGCGACGTGATCTCGCAATTGCAGAGCCAGGGGTGGACCATCGTCAACGACGGTGTGCTGAAGCGCGAGCTGCGGGCCGGCGAGGTCGAATATTTCGTGTTCGGCGTCAAGGGGTTCACCTGGAAGCTCGACGATCTGAGAATGCAGTACCGGCGTCTGGAGATCGCCTATCGGGCCACCCCCACGGCCGAGCTTAAGGCCGCCATCGCAAACCACCGGAAAGAGATCGGCAGCACCATGCGGATGATCCAGCGCGCCCGCAGCGCCGAGCAGCAGGGCCTGGCCGATCTGCCGAAGGATAGTTGCCAGATCAATTTCAACTATGACGCCGCCGCTTCCTGGAAGACAGGCGTGCAGGGGGTCTGGGCGGAAGGGAAGGCGGGCTTCAGCGCCACCTGCCCCGGTTTTGCCGGCGAAGTCTACGCCTATGCCTACGCCCAGGTCACCGTGAATGGCGGTCCCGTCACCAAGACGCTTACAGATGGTCCCCGGAGCGGCGCCAACGTCAGCGCATACGCGTACGCCGACCTCAACGGCGGCTCGCCTTGCGAGTCCTACGCCTATGCCAGCATGACGAGCAGTAACCTGTATCCCTCGTCCTACAGCAAGGCGGCCGACAACACCCTGTGCCCGCCGCAGAATCTCGCGGTCTCCATCACCAGCGGCTCCACATTGGTCGACCTCCGCACCGTGACCTGCAAGAGCGTGACCTGGACTGCGGCAGGCTCCGGAGGGACCGGGGTCTATATCTCCTATACCTGGACGTTCGATGGCTACGCGTATGCCACCACCACCACGGGCTCGTACACGACCACGATCTGCCGTGGCGACTGGAGTGGAGGCTTCACCCTGGGTGTGACGGTGAAGGACTCGAGCAATGCGACGGCGAGCACCTCCCGCTGGGTCTCGGTGCTCGAGCCGACGTGCAGCGATCCCTGCCTCTGCGGGCTCGTGTCGACCAACAAGTACGTCCAGCCCATCTGTCCATAATCGGCGGCAGCCTGAAGACCGGGGCCGGAGCCGCGGAAGTGGTTCCGGCCCGTTTCCGCCCCCAGGAATCGCTTCCCCCAACCTTTTGTTATACTCACTGACTTCCAAACGACGTGCCGTTCCTGGAGGCTGGAACCATGAAGATTCCAAATGCGATCCCCATGCAACGCGAAAGGCGCACACGCG
>QHVW01000660.1 GCA_003223675.1 Acidobacteriota bacterium | reverse complement strand
GGTGTAAGAGAGGATCGCGGGCGGAATCCGGTAGAGCCAGGGGAGCGCGGCCCGCAGGGCGGGGGTGAGCGACTCCATGGCCCAGCGCATGAACGGATCGCCGACTGGACCGTGATGGGCGCCGGAGCCCATGAGCGGCATCGAGACGATCATCGCCAGGACGCCCACCGCGCCGCTCGCCAGGGCCTTCCGGCGCAGGACGCGGAATTCCTCCTCGTTGGCGCGGTCGCGGGCCTCCTGCTCCTCGAAGGCGGTCTGCTCGGGGCGCGGCATCTCGGCCTCGTAGCCGGTGTCGCGGATCGCCTCGACGAGCGCCTCTGGACGGGTGACGGCCGGATCGTAGGTCACGGCCGCGTTCTTCATCATCAGATTGACCGCGGCGTCGAGCACGCCGGGCTGCCGCTGGAGCGCCTTCTGGACGCTCGCCTGGCAGGCGGCGCAGGTCATCCCCTGGACGGGGATGTCGATCTTCGCGCCCGCGGCCATTCCCCTGGCAGTATCCGTAGCCATGTCATGCCTCCACGATGAGCTTGCCGTGCAGCATGCTCATCCCGCACGTGATGTCGAACGCTCCCGCCTTCTCGGGCGTCAGCTCGACGGGCGTCTTCTGGAAGGCGGGGAGGAACTTGCGGATGCCGAAGTCGGGGATCACGACCTCCTCCGAGCAACTGGAGGTCTCGCGGCGGTCGAAGATCAGGCGCACGGGGATGCCCCGCTTCACCTTCACCTCGGCGGGCTCGTAGCCCCCCTGGACGGTGATCGTGATCTCCTGCGCGCCCCCGGCCCCGGCCGCCGCCGTGGCCACGGGGCGCTTCGAGAGGAAGAAGTACCAGTTCACCCAGGCGATGGCCGCCGTCCCCGCGAGCACGGCCAGCCAGTCCGTGGGAGTCATGCGACCCTCTCGGCTCCCTGGACGGGGTGGGCCGTGTAGCCGGCATCATCGATCGCCTCGCGGATGCGGGCGAAGGGGGTCTTCGCCGGATCGTAGGTGACGTCGGCGGAGCCGATCTCCACCCGGTTGACGTGGACTCCGTCGAGCTCCTTCAGGGCCTTCTCCACGCGGGCCACGCAGTGTCCGCAGCTCATGCCGTCGATCTTGAGGGTCAGGTGCTCCATGGATTCATCTCCTCTTCATTGCCCAGAACAGTATACCCCCCCTCCCTATTTCGTGAAAGAGATGACTCTCTCCTGCGAGGTCTATAACGGATCTTATGGGGTGGTATCAATCCCATAGTTGCAATTTGGTGCCGGTCTAGTCTATTATCGCTGTATACAACTCCGGATGCGGAATCCTGGTACCAATTCGGGTGCCGTTTCTGAGCCGGAAAGGTCCTAAAGGAGAAGGATCATGGTGAGACGAAGAAAGCTGGCCGATCAGAACAAGATGTCGAATCAGAAGACCCGCTACGCGGACCACGTCACGGAATGGGAGGATCTGACGACATCGATGGCCGCCCACGCGGCCGAGCTCCCGCAACTCGAGATCCAGCGGGCGGCGCTCGAGAAGATGCTGGAAAAGGCGCGGAGCCTCACGACCCAGCAGGCCGACTTCCAGGCGCAGAAGCAGGAGGTCTCGAAGGAGCTGCAGACGACCGTGCGCGAAGGGATCAAGCTGGCGACGGTGCTGCGGGTGAGCCTCAAGCAGCACTATGGAAGCCAGAGCGAGAAGCTGGCGGCTTTCGGGCTGCAGCCGTTCCGCGGCCGCAAGGCGAAGCCGGCCGAGACGCCCGCACCCCAGCCGGCCCCTCCGCCGGCGCCTCAGACCTCGCCAACTGGGAGCCCGCGCCCTGCGAGCTCCCCTCTTTTTGTCTCTTTTCAAGGTTTCAACGGCTCGTTGGAAACTTTGAACGGCCCGTTGAAGCTCTGCGAAGCCCCATTGCAAGTCTTCAAAGCCGCTTCCAAGACCTTGAAAGCTCCATTCGAAGTCTTCAACGCCACGTTCAAAGTCTTCAAAGGGCCGTTCAAGACTTTGAAAGTGGCTTTGGAAGTCTTCGGAGCTCCTTTCAAGACTTGGAACGTGACGTCGAGAGCCTTGAACGCCCCGTTGAAGATCTTCGGAGCGCCTTTTCAGGGTTGCGAAGCCGCGTTGGAGACTTTCAACGCGCCTTTTGAAACCTTGAGAGCCGCGTTGGAGACCTTCGAAGGCCCGTTGGAAGCCTGAAAAGCGCCGTTGAAGATCTTGAATGAGCCGTTCAAGACTTCGAATGCGATGTTGAAGACTTCAAAAGAGACGTTTCAGAGGAAGGGCTGCCCGCGGCTCACGCCGGGGTACAATCCAAAGATCTCGGGAGAAGCCACCATGATCCGCCGCATCCTGCTTTTCGCCTCCGCATCCCTCCTGCTGACCGGCGCCGTCCGGGCGCAGGAGAGCCAGCCGTCCACGGATTCCAAGCCGGCCGAGACGCAGCCCGCCAAGGAGCCGGAGAAGAAGCCGGACGCGTTCCAGTACTTCTTCGGCAAGAAGCGGGACGAGCAGAAGAAGGCGCCGGAGGCCAAAGCGCCTGAGGCGAAGGCTCCGGTGGCGCCCGCGCAGCCGGCTCCGGTTCCCGCCAGGGCTCCCGAGGCGGCCCCGGAGAAGCCGATGCCGAAGGCCGAGCCGGCTCCGGCGGCTCCCGCTCCTCCGGCCCCTGCTCCGGTTGCGCCTGAGCCTGCTCTTGCGTTGGAGGTCCGTCCCGAGCCGCCGGCGGTAGCCCAACCGCAGGTTGCGCCGCCGGTCCTGGCTCCGGCCCCTGCTCCGGAGGAGCCCAAGGTGGACGCCTTCGAGTATTTCTTCGGCCACGCCACGCAGCCGCTCCCCGAGCCCAGGAGACCGGAAGGCGCGAAGGTGCCGCTCACCGCCTTCGACTATTTCTTCGGCAAGCACGGTAGGGCGGACATGGTGGAGCCGAAGAGCCCGCCGCGGTAAAGGGCTGCACGGACGAGCACGGACTTTCACGGACGTTCACGGACCTTCGAGGACGGTGGGAGGGTGCTCGTCCTTTCCTGCTAGCATCCCCGCCCGGCCATCTACCGAGGAGGAGCTATGCCCACCGCCCGGATCTGCCTGCTCGCCTTTCTTCTGACAATCCCGGCCTTCGCGGCCCCGCCCCGCCCCCTGGATCTCGCGGTGGACGCCACGGACGCGCCGCGCGGGGTGTTTCACTCCCGGCTGGTGATCCCGGCCGCGCCCGGGCCGCTGACGCTCGCCTATCCGAAATGGGTGCAGGGGGAGCACGCGCCGAGCGGTCCCATCATGCAGGTGGCCGGATTCACCGTATCGGCGAACGGCAAGGCCCTCCCCTGGCGGCGCGATCCCCTGGAGATGTTCCTGGTCAAGGTCGAGGTGCCGGCCGGGGCGCGGGAGGTGGAGGTGACCCTCGACTACCTCTCGCCGCCGGAGGAGATCAACGGCCTCGGCTACGGCGAGACCCCGAATTCCACGCCCCACCTGCTGATCGTCGACTGGCACGATCTCCTGGTCTATCCGCTGGGCGCGGACGCCCGGGAGATCCCGGTGCGCGCCACCCTGCGCCTGCCCGCCGGATGGAAATACGACACCGCTCTCGAAGCGGAGAAGGGCGCGGGCAGGGACGGCGCGCTGGCCTTCGCCCCCGCCAGCCTCTACACGCTGATCGACTCGCCGGTGCTCGCGGGGGAGATCTTCCAGACCCTGGACCTCGGCCCGCCGGAGGCGCCGGTCCACCTCAGCATGGCCGCCGACCGCCGCTCCGCGCTCGCCATCCCGGAGGAGCGGCTGGCCGCCTACCGGCGGGTGCCGGCGGAGGCGATGGCGCTCTTCGGGGCGCGCCACTACCGCGAGTACCGCTGGCTGCTCGCGCTGAGCGACGCTATCGATCACAACGGCCTGGAGCATCACGAGTCGAGCGACGACCGCGGG
The DNA here is from genome assembly GCA_003223675.1 of Acidobacteriota bacterium. Taxonomy (GTDB): domain Bacteria; phylum Acidobacteriota; class Thermoanaerobaculia; order Multivoradales; family UBA5704; genus DATARR01. The sequence goes on along the minus strand of QHVW01000660.1, from coordinate 21 downwards.
CCGGCGGACATGTTCTCGGAC
>QHVW01000385.1 GCA_003223675.1 Acidobacteriota bacterium | reverse complement strand
ACTCGACCAATCAGCCGATCCCGACCTACGACCAGGACGTGGTGAAGGCGTTCGCGCGCGCGTTCACCGGCTGGACGTTGGGTGGCCAGAACCAGGGCAATCTGGCGAAGTTCTTCCATCCCGACCGCAACTTCCGCATCCCGATGGAGCCCTGGGCGGCGTACCACGCCACGGACGAGAAGCAACTGCTCGACGGCGTCATCCTGCCAGCGGGGCAGAGCGCTCGGACGGACCTCCAGCAGGCGCTCGACCTCATCTTCAACCACCCCAACGCCGGCCCGTTCTTCTGCCGCGGCCTGATCCAGAAGCTGGTGACCAGCAATCCCAGCCCGGGCTACGTCTACCGCTGCGGGCAGGCGTTCGCCAACAACGGCGCCGGGACCCGTGGCGACCTCAAGGCGGTGCTGCGCGCCGTCCTCCTCGACTACGAGGCGCGGGCGGCGTCGCTCGACACCAGGCCGGACGAGGGGGATCTGCGCGAGCCAGTGGTGCGCGTCGCGGGTCTCCTGAGGACTCTCGACGCCAAGCCGCGCAACGGCCGCTGGATGTTCGCCCGCTCGTTCGACCGGGCGGGGAAGAGCACCGGCCAGACCCCGCTGCACTCGCCCACGGTGTTCAACTTCTTCGAGCCCGAGTACGCGTTGCCGGGGGAGATCGCGCAGTCGGGCCTGGTCTCGCCTGAATTCCAGATCGCCACCGAGACCACGGTCGTCGGCGCCGCCAACCTCCTCAAGGGGGTGCTCGGCGCGGGCGGGCCGACCAGCCAGCTCATCCTCAATCTGGCGCCGTTCCAGTCGCCGCAGGTGGCGAATGACGACGCCCTGCTCGACCGCGTCAACCAGTTGGTGTTCGCCGGCGCCATGTCGGACGCCACGCGGGGCATCCTGCGCGGCGCCCTGGCCGATCCGGCTTTCCCCCGCCAGGCCAACCCGCGCGTGATCACGCTCCTGTGGCTCGCCAGCCTGGCTCCTGAATCCGTGGTCCAGAAGTAGGAGGAGACTGCAATGAGCAATAATCGAGGCACGCAAGGCACGACCCGCCGCCAGTTTCTGGGCCGCACCGCCTGCGCCGCGGTGGGCATGACCGCTCTGGGCCACACCATCTTCGATCTCCAGCGCATCGCCGCCGCCGCGACGCTGGCCGATTCCAAGTCCCTGGTCTGCATTTTTCTCTACGGCGGCAACGACGGCAACAACGTGGTGGTGCCGACCGGAGCCGGGGACTACGCGCAGTACGCGTCCACCCGCTCCGGCCTGGCCCTGCCGCAGAGCTCGCTGCTGTCGCTGAATCTGCTTAGCGCCACTCCGGGGGACTCGCGGCAGTGGGGGCTCCATCCCAGCCTCAAGGGGATTCAGGGCCTGTTCAACGCCGGCCGGACCGCCCTGGTGGGCAACGTGGGGCCGCTGGTGGCGCCGCTCAGCCGCGACGAGTACCTCAACCACAGCGTGGCGGTGCCGCCGCAGCTCTTCTCGCACAGCGACCAGACGGTGCACTGGCAGACCTCGCTGCCCGATCAGCCGGCGAAGACCGGCTGGGGGGGCCGCACGGCCGACCTGCTGCGCTCGCTCAACGAGAACGCACGGATCTCGATGTCGATCTCGGTCGCGGGCACCAACACCTTCCAGGTCGGCAACGTGGTCACCCAGTATCAGGTGTCGCCGGACGGGCCGGTGGGGCTGACCTCCTACGTCCCCGCGGACCAGGGGTCGAATCCCTCCTCGAACGCCATCCGGAGCCTGCTCGCGCGCACCTACAACCACCTCTTCGAGCGCGGCTACAGCGGCATCTTCCAGCGGGCGATCGCCAATCAGGAGCTGCTCGCGGGCACGCTGTCCAAGGCGCCCACGCTCACCACACAGTTCCCGGACAGCGACCTCGCGAGCCAGCTCAAGATGGTGGCGCAGCTCATCTCGGTGCGCGAGGCCCTGGGGCTGCGCCGGCAGGTCTTCTTCTGCGCCGCCCAGGGATTCGACACCCACGGTGGCCAGGTGGGGGCGACCCCGCTGGAGGGCACGCAGGCCGACCTGCTGGCCGATCTGGACGCCGCCGTCACCGCCTTCGACGCCGCCATGACCGAGCTGAAGGTGGCCGATTCGGTGACCACCTTCACGGCCTCGGACTTCGGCCGCACCTTCATCTCCAACGGCGACGGCTCGGACCACGGCTGGGGGAACCACCACTTCGTGATCGGCGGCGCCGTGAAGGGGGGCCGGATCTACGGCCAGCTCCCCACCCTGGCCCTCAACGGCCCCAACGACGCCGGCGACGGCCGCTGGATCCCCACCACCTCGGTGGACGAGTACGCGGCGACCCTGGCGCGGTGGTTCGGGGTGGCGCAGAGCGATCTGCCGGTGGTGCTGCCGAATCTGGGGCGGTTTGGGACGCCGGATTTGGGGTTTATGGGGTAGGCGTAATCAGCGTCGTGCCCTCGGGGCGGCCAGCCCTTCGAAGCCTCACCCTCGGTCCCTCTCCACTTCGTGGAGAGGGAGGGCCCGTGTAGGAAGGTATTGTTGAGCTCGGCAGGGTGTTGAAGACAGGTTCCCCCTCTCCACTCCGTGGAGAGGGGGCTAGGGGGTGAGGCCTCGGAGGGCAGGACGCCGAGAGGCAAAGGCGCCTCTTGGCCGGTACCTGACACGTCAATCATCTTGTAAACGCTTCCCCTCTGTGGTACATAGGCCAACTAGCTCTTTCCAGCGGACCCCCCGAAGGCCCGGCCTGGAGCCTTCGCTGAGCCCGCCCCCGTGCGGTCTCTGATCGGCCCCCCGACCGGCGCGGGCCGCACGGCCAGATCCACCTCGTATTCGGTGACGCCGCGGCGCGTCGAGGAGGTTGGCCTGATGAATCTCTCCCGTAGGGACTTCCTGAAAATCGGAGCGGTTGGAGGTGCGGGCGTCACGGTCTTGGGTTTCGACCTAGCCCCCGCCTACGCCCAGATGCGCGAGCTGAAGATCGCGCGCGCCACCGAGACGCGCTCGATCTGCCCGTACTGCTCCGTGAGCTGCGGCGTGATCATCTACACGCTCGGCGACAAGGCGAAGAACGTCACCCCGCAGGTGGTCCACGTCGAAGGGGACCCGGACGCCCCGATCAACCGCGGGACGCTCTGCCCGAAGGGCGCGTCGCTCCACCAGGACATCCTCAATTCGCGGCGCCTCACCAAGCCGCAGGTCCGCCGCCCCGGCTCGGATCACTGGGAGGACATCTCCTGGGACACCGCCCTCGACGAGATCGCCCGCAAGGTGAAGACCACCCGCGACGCCACGTTCGTGGAGACGGACGCCCAGGGAAAGATGGCCAACCGCTGCGAGGGGATCGCCTTCACCGGCGGCTGCACGGACACCAACGAATTCAACTTCCTGGTCGTCAAGACCATGCGCAGCCTGGGGCTCTGTTATCTGGAGAACCAGGCCCGGGTCTGACACGGCCCCACGGTCTCAAGTTTGGGACCATCGTTCGGACGTGGGGCCATGACCAATGGCTACACGGATATCAAGAACACCGACATGATGTTGATCATGGGTGGGAATCCCGCGGAGAACCACCCCTGCGGCTTCAAATGGGCCATCGAGGCCAAGCGCAACCGCAACGCCAAGATGATCGTGGTGGACCCGCGGTTCACCCGCACGGCGGCCACCGCCGACATGTTCCTCCAGATCCGCGCCGCCTCGGACATCGCCTTCCTCGGCGGCATGATCAACTACGCGATCGCCAACAACCGGCTGGCGCATGACTACCTGGTCAACTACACGAACGCCGCCTTCATCGTGAAGGAGGGCTTCAAGCTGCCGGAAGACGGGCTCTATTCGGGCTTCAACCCTCAGACGCAGGTCTACGACAAGTCGACCTGGAACTACGAGGAGGGGGGAAACCTCACCGGCAAAGCGGCGGCGGCCTCCGCGGCCCCGGCGGCGGCTCCGGCATCTCAGCCTGCTCCGGCGGGAGCTCCGGCGGCCAAGCCCGCCGCAGGCGGCGCGGGAGCCGGGTCGGCCGGCTCGCCCACGCACACCGCGTCCTCCCCCGGCTCGACGGGCGCGGGCGGCGGGGGAGAGGCTCCGAAAGGTTTCTATCCCACCGCGGCCGTGGTCGCCGGCAAGGGGAGCGCGGGCGCGCCGCCTCCCACGCTGCCGCCGAACGTCGCCTACGATCTGTCGCTGCAACATCCGCGCTGCGTCTTCCAACTGCTCAAGCGGCAATATTCGCGCTACACGCCGGAGATGGTCGAGAAGGTCACCGGCATCCCCAAGGACCAGTTCCTGAAGGCCGCCGATCTCTTCACCTCCGTCCGCAAGGACGGCGACATGAAGAAAGTCGCCACGATCATCTACGCGGTCGGCTGGACCCAGCACACCTTCGGCTCGCAGATCATCCGCACGGCGGCCATGCTGCAGCTTCTGCTGGGGAACGTCGGCCGCGCCGGCGGCGGGGTGAACGCCCTGCGCGGGCATTCGAACATCCAGGGCGCCACCGACATGGCCGGCATCTACGACAACCTGCCGGGCTATCTGAAGGTGCCCGCCCCCGCGGACACCGACTTCGCGGCCTACGCCAAGCGCACCACGCCGACCGCCTCGAAGCCGGGTGAATGGGCGTCGTACAACTACTGGTCGAACACCCCCAAGTTCGCCGTCTCCCTGCTCAAGGCGCTGTACGGCGACGCCGCGAAGCAGGAGAACGACTGGGCCTTCAACTACCTGCCGAAGGTGGACCGCAACTACTCGTGGACCCAGATCTGGGACAACATGTACCGCGGCAAGGTCAAGGGGATGTTCGCCTTCGGCATGAACGGCGTGGCGATCGGACCCGATTCGCAGAAGAACATCGACGCGCTGAAGAAGGCCGACTGGCTGGTGGTCGGCGAGATCTATCCGGACGAGACGAGCGAGTTCTGGAAGGCGCCCGGCACCAAGCCGGAGGACATGAAGGCGATCAACACGACCGTCTACCGCCTCCCCTGCGCGGGGTTCGCGGAGAAGGACGGCTCGATGACCAACTCGTCCCGCTGGCTGCAGTGGAAGAACGTGGCGCTGCCGCCGCCCGGGCAGGCCCGGCTGGACCAGGACATCATCGCGCAGATCTTCCTCCGGGTGCGGGACCTGTACAAGAAGGAGGGCGGGAAGTTCCCCGATCCCATCCTGAATCTCACCTGGCCCTATATCGATCCGCGGCATCCGTCGCTCTCGGAGATCGCCAAGGAGGTCAACGGCAAGGCGCTGGCCGATCTGGAGGACCCGAAGACGCAGCAGCAGATCAAGGCGGGCCAGCAGCTCCCCGGCTTCGCCTGGCTCAAGGACGACGGCACCACCTCCTGCGGCAACTGGCTCTATTGCGGCTCGTGGACCGAGGCGGGCAACCAGATGGCGCGCCGGGGGACGGAGGACCCGTCGGGCCTTGGCATCTATCAGAATTGGGCCTGGTCCTGGCCGGTCAACCGCCGCGTGATGTACAACCGCGCCTCCTGCGATCCCGCCGGCAAGCCGTGGGACCCCGAGCGGCGGCAGGTCTGGTGGAGCGAGGCGGCCCAGAAATGGGTGGGCAACGACGTCCCCGACTTCAAGGCGGACTCTCCCCCGCAGGAGCACATGGGACCGTTCATCATGAACGCCGAGGGGGTGGGCCGTCTCTTCGCGCCGCTGGCCTTCTTCGCGGACGGCCCGTTCCCGGAGCACTATGAGCCGATCGAGAGCCCGGTGCAGAACGCTTTCCATCCGCAGCAGCAGAACAATCCGGTGGTCAAGAAGTTCACCACCGAGGCGGACAAGTACGCCAAGACCGGCGGCGAGTTCAACATCATCTGCACCACCTACCGGCTGACCGAGCACTACCACTACTGGACCAAGAACAATCCGATGAACGTGCAGCTCATCCCCGAGCCGTGGGTGGAGATGCCGGTCGAGCTGGCGGAGTCGCTGGGCATCAAGGGCGGCGACATGGTGAAGGTGTCGAGCATCCGCAACCACTACCTCGCCAAGGCGTTCGTCACCAAACGCATCAAGCCGATGACGATCGACGGCAAGAAGATCTATCAGATCGGCATCCCGATCCATCAGGGCTTCCGCGGCATTCAGGAGGACAGGGAGAGGAACGCAAGAACGCTGGTCAACGGGCTGTCGCCGACTGTCTTCGATCCCAACGCCTACACACCCGAGTTCAAGGGCTTCCTGGTCAAGGTCGAGAAAGCCTAGGGGGACCGCATGAGCCAAGCCAATCTGGAAATCGTCAGGATCTCGGCCCATCCGGGTCCCACTCCAGCCGTCGGCCTCAAGCGGGACCTCGAGGTCGCCAAGCTGATCGACACCACCACCTGCATCGGCTGCAAGGCGTGCGAGGTGGCCTGTTTGGAATGGAACGGCCTCTCGTTCAGCGACACGGAGTTCCAGAACAGTTACCAGACCATGCCGGACACGGCGTGGAACTACTGGAACCTGATCCGTTTCAACGAGCACGAGACCGAGGGCGGCAACATGATGCTGCTCATGCGCAAGGACCAGTGCATGCACTGCGAGGAGCCGGGCTGCCTGATCGCCTGCCCGGCCGACGGCGCCATCGTGCAGTACGCCAACGGCATCGTCGACTTCAATCAGGACGCGTGCATCGGCTGCGGCTATTGCATTACGGGCTGTCCGTTCAACATCCCGAAATTCAGCCCGACCTCGCGCAAGGTGTTCAAGTGCACGCTCTGCTCGGACCGCGTGAGCGAAGGCCTGGAGCCCGCCTGCATCAAGGCGTGCCCCACCGGCTGCCTGCATTTCGGCACCAAGGAGGAGATGAAGGAGCTGGGGGAGAGCCGCGCGAAACAGCTCCGCGACGTCTCGGGCTTCGCGCACGCCGGGGTGTACGACCCCGCGGGCGTCAAGGGCACCCACGTGCTCTACGTGCTGCACGACGCGACCAATCCGGAGGCCTACGGCGGCCTGCCGAGCAACCCGCACGTCCCGTGGACGGTCTGGCTGTGGAAGCGGCCGCTCAAGTGGATCGGCAATCTCGCGATGGCCGGCGGCCTGATCGGCGTCTTCGTCCACTATCTGCGATTCGGTCCGAAGATCGTCGAGGAGGGGAAGGAAGAGCCCCGGGAAGGAAAAGAGCCATGAGCCAGTCCTATCTGCTGCCGAACGACCGGGTCCTGCGCTACAACTTCCGCGAGCGCCTCGTGCACTGGGTGGCGGGGTTCTCCTACGTCTACCTCCTGCTCACGGGCCTCGCCTTCTGGAGCCCCTGGCTGTTCTGGATCACTTTGATCTTTGGCGGCCCCACGATCTCCCGCGAGTTGCACCCCTGGGTCGGCGTGATCTTCTTCCTGGGGGTGCTCTGGATGTTCGGCCTCTGGGCCGGACAGATGCGCTTCACGGACCAGGACCGCGCGTGGTGGCGCGCGCTGCCCCACTACATCCGCAACGAGGACTCGCAGGTGCCGGACGAGGACCGCTTCAACGCC
>QHVW01000659.1 GCA_003223675.1 Acidobacteriota bacterium | reverse complement strand
GCGTCGACCGGGCCGAACGATCCGCCGCCCCTGCCGCTCCCCGAGAACGCCACCGTGGCGCTGATCGCCGACTGGGGCACCGGCACGCCCGAGGCCCGGACGCTGCTGGAGAAGGTGGCGGCCCACAAGCCGGACGTGCTGATCCATCTCGGGGACGTCTACTACTCCGGCACCGAGACCGAGAACATGCAGTACCTGTTGAGCATGGTCAACGAGGTGCTGGGCCGGGGCCCAAGCCATCCGGTGCCGGTGTTCAACCTCACGGGCAACCACGACATGTACTCCGGGGGCGGCCCCTACTACGCCATGCTGGGCCAGCTCAACCAGCCCCCCCTGGCGCCGCCGGGGCAGCTCCAGACGAACAGCTTCTTCAGCCTGCGCAGCTCCGGCTGGCAGCTCCTGGGGATGGACACCGGCCTTCACGACAGCGACGTCTTCGACGTGGCGACCGCCATGACCTTTCTCGAGGACACCGAGCTCGCCTGGCACAAGAACCAGATCGCCACCGCCGGCGGCCGGCGCACGATCCTGCTCTCCCACCATCAGCTCTTCTCGGACTTCTCGCCGATCGGTCCCAAGGACAACGGCGACCGCTCGCTGAACGTCCTTCTGAAGTCGCAATTCGACGACGTGCTGGACCAGGTGGAGGCGTGGCTCTGGGGTCACGAGCACAACCTGGAGATCTACGCGCCGTACCTGGGCCTCCAGCGCGGCCGGTGCATCGGCTGCAGCGCGGTGCCGGTGTTCGTGAGCCAGCAGCCGTACAAATCGTGTGTGGGCGGCAAGATCCCCCTCCTGCCCGCCAATCCGGCCCTCCCCGGCGTGCCGGTGATGCTCGGCACCACGGGCAGCGTCTACAACCACGGCTACGTGATCCTGAAGCTCGACGACGCCAGCCGCACGGCGACGCTCTCCTACTATCAGGACACGGATACGGGGGACCTGCTGTTCGTAGAGAAGTTGGGGGTGTAGGACCGTAGGGGCGGCCCTATGTGGCCGCCCTGTCTTGCCGCTATGCCCCCACCCAGGGCGGCCACGCAGGGCCGCCCCTACAACGAAAAAGCCGCTCCCAAACGGAGCGGCTCTCGTCGATCGGGTAGTGAGGCGGATCAGGCGATCTTGACGACGTTGCTGGCGGCCGGGCCCTTCTTGCCCTGGACGATGTCGTACTCCACGCGGTCCCCCTCGGCGAGCGACTTGAAGCCGTTGCCCTGGATCGCCGAGTGGTGGACGAAGCAGTCCTTCTGACCGTCCTCCGGCGTGATGAATCCGAAACCCTTGCTGTCATTGAACCACTTCACTTTTCCGGTGTTACGCATGCGAAAAACTCTCTTTCTTGGTTTTCCCCAGAAAACACGAAAGGGACCCACTCAAAAGCCAGGTCCCTTCACGTTCACTGGTTACTGAGACAGGCTTGTCTGTTGCCTGCCGGAGTGGAGAGTAGGGGGAAAGCTCAGGTTTGTCAAGCTTTGCGCCGTTTCAGCAGGTGCCGCAGCCGCAGGTGCTCCTCCCGTTCGCGCTCGTCGAGGGTGCGGCGGGTGGTGGCGATCTGGTGCTCCAGGCGGGGGGTGACCCGGCGCTCCAGGGAGCTCACCTGGCGGGAGGTCTGGGAGAGGGCCTCGCCCAGACGGCGCATGAGCAGCTCGTGCGGGGCCGCCTGGAGGAGGAGGTTGATCAGCGTCTCGAAGCGGCTCGCCGTCTCCTCGGCGGCGGGGCCGGTGAGAGCGGGCGCGGTGCCGCGGGCGGCCAGAGTGCGGCGGACGGCGGGGCGCTCCACCAGATCGGTGACGGCGAGCCCCCAGACCTGCGCGGGACGGACCTCCACCTTCAGCTCCCGGGCCGGCCA
>QHVW01000658.1 GCA_003223675.1 Acidobacteriota bacterium | reverse complement strand
CGTGCTCGATCGAGGCCACTCCCGCCCGCGCCGCGCGCTTGATCCCTTCCGTGCCGTGGGCGTGGGCCGCGACCTTCTTCCCCCACATCGCCGCCTCCGAGACCACGGTGTCCAATTCTTCCTGCGAATATTGCGGCCCACCCACCGACTCCTCCTCGGAGAGCACGCCGCCGGTGGCCATCACTTTGATCCAATCGGCGCCGTTCTTGACCTCGAGGCGGATGAGCTTGCGGATCTCCGCCGGACCGTCCGCGACGCCGGAAAAGCGATCGAATCGCAGATAGGGAGAGAAACCCGAGAGGTCGTTGTGCCCGCCGGTGGAGCCCACGGCCAGGGTCGCCACCAGCATGCGCGGGCCGGGCACGTCGCCGCGGTTGATGGCGTTGCGCAGGGCCACGTCGATGAATTCGGCGGCTCCCACGTCGCGCACGGTGGTGAAGCCGGCTTCGAGGGTGCGGCGGGCGTAGACGGGGGCCACGATGGCTTGGTCGATCGGGCTGCGCCGGAAGAGGTCCTCGTAGTAATCCCCGGACTGCTGGGTGAGATGGGTGTGGCAGTCGATCAATCCCGGCAGCACGGTCTTCTTCGAGAGATCGATCACCTCGGCGCCGGCGGGGATGGCGAGCCCCGGGCCAGCCGCGGTGACGCGGTCCCCCTGGATGAGGATCACGGCGTCGCGGACGGGAGGCCCCCCCTGGCCGTCGATCAGCCGGCCGGCCCGCACGGCGATGATCTTGGGGGCCGGCTCCGGCGCGGCGGCGAGGGAGAGAAGGGCGAGCGCGAGACCGGCGAGAGACCATAGGGCACGCTTCATCGGGCACCTCGTGAGGGTTGGGTGGTTCAGTGGGGGGTATGGTAGTCGAATGGCAGGTGTTTTGTAGGGGCGGCCCTGTGTGGCCGCGGTGGGTGGGTGGGGCTGGGCCAATCGGAGATTTCCCCCGCCCAGGGCGGCCACACAGGGCCGCCCCTACATAGGAACGCGGCTTGCAGACCCTCTCTCCGAATGCGCTTCAACTACCAAGGAGGATGACCATGGCACGAAGCGACAACCAAGCAAAATCAGGCGGCACCGCGACCCTGGAGGAGCAGCCGCAGGTCCAATCCGAGCCCAAGCCGCCGTATCCGAAGCAGAAGCTGGAGAAGCCGGGCCTGGAGGCGGAGATGGAGCTGAAGCCGCAGTGGCGGGCCCCGAAGTACAAGGCGGCCGGCAAGCTGGAGGGCAAGGTGGCGCTGGTGACCGGCGCCGACAGCGGCATCGGCCGCGCCGTGGCCTATCTCTACGCCCGCGAAGGGGCGGACGTGGCCATCGTCCACCTGCCCGAGGAGCAGCGGGACGCGGACGAAACGCGCCAGGCCATCGAGGAGGAGGGGCGGCGGTGCCTGGATCTGCCGGGCGACCTGCGCGACCCGCAGTTCTGCCGCGACGTGGTCGAGCGGACGGTGCGCGAGCTCGGCCGGTTGGACGTCCTGGTCTCCAACGCCGCCTGGCAGAACCGCAAGGCGAGCCTGGAGGAGGTCACCGAGGAGGAGTGGGACCGCACCTTCCAGACCAACATCTACGCCTATTTCCACCTCACCCAGGCCGCCGTCAAGCACATGCAGCCGGGGAGCGCGATCATTGCCACCAGCTCGGAGACCGGCATCATGGGCGCCAAGGAGCTGCCGGACTATTCGGCCACCAAGGGAGCCATCAACGCGTATACCAAGACGCTGGCCCAGCAACTGGTCGAGAAGGGGATCCGCGTCAACGCGGTAGCTCCCGGGCCGGTGTGGACGCCGTTGAGCCTCGCCGACCAGGGGCAGAAACCGGAAGCGGTGGAGACGTTCGGCCAGAAGCAGCCGATGAAGCGCGCCGCCCAGCCGGAGGAGATCGCCCCGGCCTACGTCTTCCTGGCCAGCGACGCCGACTCCTCCTACGTCACGGGGATCGTGCTGCAGGAGATGGGTGGGGAGACGACGGGCGGGTGAGTTGCCGGGGCAGGCC
>QHVW01000384.1:1789-9233 GCA_003223675.1 Acidobacteriota bacterium | reverse complement strand
GGTCAGCTCCCAGACGTAGCGCAGGGTGAAGCACTCCTGGTCTCCCAGGGTGCAGTAGCTCACGGCGAAGCTGGGCACGTAGGCCTCGTAGATCGCCCGCGCCAGCGGCTCGTAGAAGCGGAGCTTGGTCTCCAGCTCCTGCTGGCTCTTGCTCAGGATGGCGTCGGCGATGAGGGTGTTGTAGGTCGAGATCAGGTCGCCGCCCGGGCTGTAGAGGGGGTCGGTGAAGCGGCAGGCCTCGCCCACCAGGGCCCAGCGGGAGGGGGAGATCGTCTGGCCGTTGTCGAGGGCGAAGCTGTTGAAGCCCGAGTGGTGGAGGATCTTCCGCTGCGGCAGGTCGCGGGCGAACAGCGGGTACTCGCGACAGATCCACTCGACCAGCTTCTCGGGTGTGGAGACGTCTTTGAAAGCGACGTTGGCCGAGTCGAAGACCAGGCCCAGGCTCGTCTTGCCGTGGAGGGGGATCTCCCAGAACCAGTAGCCCTCGCCGCAGTAGTGATTGGTGGCGAGGAAGGTGGGGAAATGCCCCAGGGCCGACCGCTCCGGCCGCACGCGGATCGCCTTGCGGTCGAGGTTGGTGATCTTCTCGGGGTCCAGCAGCCCCTCCACCCAGAGGAACGAGGAGCCGTGCTTGATGGCGCTCGGCCGCTCCAGCTTCTCGCGGCGGACCAGGAAACGGCCGCGGCCGGAGGCGTCCACCACCCAGGTGGCGCGACCCGCGATCTGCCGCCCCTCCGCCTCGAAGCGGAAGGTGTGAGTGCCGCCCGTCTCGCTCAGCTCCACCTGCAGGTTCGCCATCGGATGGATCAGCTCGAATCCCGGGCTCTGGCGGTTCTTCTCCAGCACCGCGGCCTCGAACTTGTTGCGGTCGAGCTGAAAGGTGGCGATGTTGGAGATCTTGCGGATGTAGGACTGGCTGAGGTCCTCCCAGACCTCGCCGCCGCGCTGCGTCTTCCAATAGAAACGCAGGTTGTACTTGAGGAAGTGCTCCCGCAGCAGGTGCTCCTCCATTTCGAGCACCCGAGAGTAGTAGTAACCGCTCACCTGGACCGTGGCCTCCCCCACCTTCTGTTTCGGCGACGGGATCTCCGCCAGGCGGTCCACCATCAGGATGCGGAGCTCCGGCGCCTCCAGCAGCAGGTGGCGGGCGAGCGTCAGGCCGGCGAGCCCGGCACCGATGATCAGGACGTCGGTCTCTCGCGAGGTCATCTCTTCCATGGTCATGAGCTCCCTTCTTCCTTGCCCAGCAGGACGGCGCAGGCGTGGCCGTCGGCGCTGAGGGCGGTCAGCAGGATGCGCCGCGCCGCCACGTCGCGGTTCCTGGTCGAGACCCCCGGCAACGGCAAGCCGGGCTCGACCTCCTCCAATCCCAGGATGCCCGGCAGCACGCCGTGGCGCAGCGTGCCCAGGGCGGCGACCGCCTGGAGCCCGCCGGAGGCGCCCAGGGCTTCGCCCAACATCGATTTGACGGCGGTCACCGGCAGCTCCGCGGCGCGTCGCCCGATCGCCTCGGCCACCCCCCGCGCCTCGGCGCGGTCGCCGGCCACGCCGCCGTTGGCCGAGGCGCTCAGGGCGTCGACGTCGCCGGGGCTCAAGGCCGCGTCTTCCAAAGCCAGCCGGACGGCGCGGGCCACGGCGGTGACCGCTCCGGCCTCGGTGCCTTCCACGTCGAAGGCGGAGCCGTGCCCCAGGATCTCGGCGAGCACGGCGGCGCCCCGCCCGGCCGCGGCCTCCGCGTCCTCCAGCATCAGCAGGGCCGCCCCCTCGGCCTGGGCGAAGCCGTTGCGCCGGGCGTGGAAGGGAACGGAGATCTCCTCCGGGATCTCTTCCACTTGGTGTCCATTCGAGCCGCTCAGCCGGCCGGCCCGCAGGTAGCCGAGGAAGGATTCGAGGCAGAGCTCCTCCACGCCGCCGGCCAGCAGGGCCGCGGCGCGGCCGGAGCGGATCAGGCCCACGGCGTAGGCGAGCGCCTGGAGGCCCGAGGCCTCGCCGGCCGAGATCGTGGAGTTGACCCCGCGCAGCCCGTGCCAGATCGCCGCCTGCCCCGCCGCCGCGTTGATCACGCTGTTGGCGAAGTCGAGCGGGCTGGCGTAGGAGGGGCCGAGCTGCAGGCCCCGGCGGTCGAACTCGGCGATGGTGCGCACGCTGCAGAAGGTGGTGCCCAGCACGAGCCCTACTTCGCGGCTCGCGCGCATCTCCGCCGTCCAGCCGCTCGCCTCCAGGGCCTGCTGCGCGGCCACCAGCAGCAGCCGCGAGGTGCGGTCGATGGGACGCAGGTTGCGGTCCCCCAGGTAGTCGCGCGGCTCGAACGGCCGGATCTCGCCGGCCTGCCGCGGACCGATCGTGTCGGTGGGAAACAGCTCGATGGGCTTCAGGCCGCTCCGCCCCGCGCACAGCGCCGCGTGCAGCCCGGCGGGGGAATCCGCCAGGGGGGAGAGGGCTCCGGCCCCGGTGACGACGACGCGTTGGCGCATGGCTCAGGCCTCAGCTTTCCGGAAGATCACCGAGGCGTTGTTGCCGCCGAAGGCATAGGCGTTGTTCATCGCCAGGACGACCCGATGCTCGCGTGCCATGTTGGGCACGAAGTCGAGGTCCTCCTCCTCCGGCTCCTCCAGGTTCATGGTGGGAGGGATGCGGTCCTCGGCCACGGCCAGGGAGCAGACGGCCGCCTCGATCGCCGAGGCCGCGCCCATGGTGTGGCCGATCATCGACTTGATCGAGCTCATCGGCGTCCGGCGGGCCCCCTCGCCGAACACCCGCCGCACGGCCGCGATCTCCAGCCGGTCGTTGGTGGGCGTGCCGGTGCCGTGGGCGCTGATGTAGCTGACCTCGTTCGGCGAGGCGCCGACGTCGGCGAGAGCACGCAGCATGGCCCGCGCCGCGCCGTCCCCCTCCGGGTGGGCGGCGGTCATGTGGTGGGCATCGCAGGAGAGGCCGTAGCCGGCCAGCTCGGCGTAGATCCGCGCGCCGCGCGCCACCGCCCGCGGGAACGGCTCCAGCACCAGCACGGCCGCCCCCTCGCCGGGGATCATCCCCTTGCGGTTGCGGTCGAACGGCTGGCAGCGCTCAGGGGCGATGGCGCCGAGGCGCGAGAAGCCGGTGTAGGTGATGCGCGAGAAGGCGTCGGCCCCGCCGGCCAGCATCAGCTCGGCGCGGCCGGAGCGCAGCACGTCCATGGCGTGGGCGATGGCGTAGTTGCCAGCCGCGCAGGCGGTGGGGATCATCGTGTTGGGGCCGGCGAAGCCCAGCTCGCGCGCCACGTGCGCGGCGATCATGTGGCAGGGGTAGAGAGAGATGAACTCCGTTCCGATCTTCTCCATCTCGCCGGCGAGGAAGCAGTCGTCGAAACGCTCCACCTCCAGCGGCTCCCCCGACGTCGTGCCCATGGCCACCCCCGCCCGCTCCGGCGCGACGTCCTCCGGATCGACGCCCGCGTCCTCAAGCGCCATGCGCGCGGCGGCGATGGCGAGCTGCGAGGCGCGGCCGAGCGCCTTGGCGGCGAGCCGCCGCACCCACGGCTCGGCATGGAAATTCCGCACCTCCGCCCCCAGGTGGACGTTGAAGCGGGACGTATCGAACGATTCGACCGGACCAATCCCGGAACGGCCGGCGAGCAGGGCCTTCCAGACCCCGTCCCGTCCGGCGCCGACCGGGGTGACCAGGCCGATGCCCGTCACCGCGATCCTGAGCTCCATGGCTACACCGCCTGGAGCTGAATCTCGGCGAGGCGCCCCTCCACCAGGGACACCATGGCGGGGACGCTGTCGATCTCCTTGTATTTCTCGTCCGGCAGCTCCAGCTTGAAAGCGAGGTCGACGTCGACGCCGATCTCCAGCAGCGACAGCGAATCGAGCTTCAACTCATCGCGCAGCTTCGCTTCATCTCCGATACGGTTGGGATCGAGCCCGGCAACGTTCCCAATGATCTGCTTGATGCGAGCCCGGATCTCCATGGCGTCTCTGGTCATCTCGCTCCTCCTCTCGTTTCTTCTACGATTCAGATTGACATCAAATGGACTGCTCCCTCACTGCATCTATGTTAGGCCCATTCGGGGGCGATCCGTTACAAGTTTCGGCCGTGCCGATATAGAAACGTTTCGATCGTAGATAGGAAGTTTCCACAACCCCAAAGCAGCCCCGCGGCCAGGGCGCCCACCCCCTCGACGAGCAGGCGGGCCAGCCAGACCAGCGCCGCGGCGCCGGCCCAGAGCAGCAGCCACAACGGCAGGAGCGGCAGCGCGAGCCAGCGCGGGAGCGCCGGCGGCAGGCTGCGCGCGAGCGCCGGCCAGGAGCGCACGCCGCTGGAGATGGCGGCGAGCTCGGCGAGAATGGCGGCCTCGGGGTCCGGCCGCTCCACGCCGGCGAACGCGAGCTCGAAGCGGCTGTAGCGGCGGCCGGCGAGACCGTAGGCGTCGTTCTCCAGGGGGTGACCCTCGTAGCGGAAGCCGTTGGCGGCGCCGCAGGCGAAGTAGAGCGCCAGGAACGGCCGGAACGGCCCGAGACCCCAGCCGGCCTCCTGGGCCTGGAGGGCGTGATAGGCCTCGTGGAGCAGCGTGCCGATCCCCTCGACGCTCCCGGTGTCGTAATGCGCGGGATCGACGTAGACGCAGGTGCGCCGGCGCGCGAGCGGCGCCGGGATGGTGATCGCCTCGCTCCCCGCCAGCCGGATCAGGTGCGGCACGCCCAGATGGAAACGGACGGCGTCGAGGTCGAGCGTGGGGTAGAGGGTCCGCACGAGCCGCGCCACCTCCTCCGGCAGCTCGACCCGCGGCGGGAAGAGCCAGCGCCAGAGGCGGCGGGCCCGGTCCTGGAGGCGCGCCCCAACCCCCCTCACCTCCCCGGCCCTCCTCTCCCAGCCCTCCACCCTCCCTTCCGGGGAGAGGAGGGAGAAAAGCCGCGCGGAGGTTTTCGTAGGGGCGGCCCTATGTGGCCGCCCTGCAACCTGCCGGGAGCGAAAACAGGGCGCCCACGCAGGGGCGCCCCTACAGAGCCCCCTCTCTCCCCGGAAGGCTGGGTGGAGGGCCGGGAGAGAGGGGGTTGGGGGAGTGAGGGGCTCATTTCTTCCCGTAGGTGATCCGGTAGATCGCTCCCGCCCGGTCGTCCGAGACCAGCAGCGCGCCGTCCGGCATCACCTGCACGTCCACCGGCCGCCCCCACGCCTCGCTCCCCTGCAGCCACCCCTGCGCGAACGGCTCGTAGGAGACCGCCTTGTCCCCCTGGAGACGCACCAGACTCACCCGGTAGCCGATCGGCGTCGAGCGGTTCCAGGAGCCGTGCTCGGCGATGAAGATCTGATTGCGATAGGTTTCCGGGAACATCGTGCCCGTGTAGAAGCGCATGCCGATCGCCGCCACGTGGGGCCCCAGCTCCCGCGCCGGCGGCGTGAATTCCGAGCACGCGTGCTTCTTGCCAAATTCGGGATCGGCAATCCGCGCCCCGTGGCAGTAGGGGAAGCCGAAATTCATCCCCGCCTTGGGCGCGTGGTTGAGCTCGTCGGGTGGCACGTCGTCCCCCAGCATGTCACGCCCGTTGTCGGTGAACCAGAGCTCGTGCGTCTTCGGGTGCCAGTCGAAACCGACCGTGTTGCGGATCCCCCGCGCGACGATCTCCGGCTTCCCCTGCCCCCCACTCTGGACAACCAGCCGGGTGATGGTGCCGTAGATGGGATTGGCCTGTTCGCAGATGTTGCAGGGCATCCCCTCCGGCACATAGAGCTGGCCGTCCGGGCCGAAGCGGATGAATTTCCACCCGTGGTGCCGGTCGCCCGGGTAGGCGTCGCTCACCACCACCGGCTTGGGCGGATTGGCCAGCCGTTCGTCGATGCCGTCGAAGCGGAGCACGCGCGAGACCTCCGCCACGTAGAGCGCGCCGTCCTTCCACGCCACCCCGTTGGGCGTGTTGAGCCCCGAGGCGATCGTATGGACCTCCTCCGCCACGCCGTCATGATTGCGGTCGACCACGGCGTATACGTTCGACCCCATGGTCCCCACGTACACGATCCCCTTGGGCGAGAGCGCCAGCGACCGCGCCCCGCGGACCTTGTCCGAGTACACGCTGATCGCAAAGCCCGGAGGCAGCTTGATCTGATCGAGATGAATCCCGCCCATCGGAGCCGCCGGCGCCAGGCAGGCGAAGGCGGGGATGAGGACGGCGGAGAGAAGCAGGGCGGATTTTAGATTTTGGATTTTGGATTTTGGATTGCGGATTCCCATGGCACGCACACTCCCTTCTCCCCTCTATTCTCGCAAGAATCGTGCAGCCCGTCCCGCCCCAATCCAAAATCCAAAATCGAAAATCCAAAATCAAGTCAGGATCAGCCCCACCCCCACCGCCATCACCGCCACCGCCACGAGCTTGCGCGAGGTCACCGGCTCGCGGAAGAAGATCCAGCCGGAGAGCAGGGCCATGAAGTTGCCGATCCCCCGCTTCAGGGTCTCGAGCGTGCCCACATAGACGTGAGGGAACGCCAGAAACTGCAGGCCGAGGGCGAGCGCGCTGACCACCAGAGCGAGGACGTAGACGCCCGGTACCCTGCGCACCTGGCCGAGATCTCCCAGCTTCCCCCGCACGGCGAGCACCAGCAGCACCCCCACCGCCACTCCGGCGGTGAGCACGAACGCATGCAGGGGCGCGTCCGCCCGCTCCACCGCCAGCTTGTCCAGCGGGGTGGCCAGCGACCAGAACAGGGCGGTGAGCGCGACGAAGACCGCCCCCTTCACCGTGCCGTGGTGGCCGTCGTCCACAGACCGCCGCCAGTGCAGCGCAATCGCCCCGGCGACCACCATCAGGATGCCGAGGGTGTGCGGCGGGGACGGCCGCTCGCCGAGCAGCGGGATCGCCAGCAGCGAGGCGAAGGCGGGCGTCAGCGACAGCAGCGGCACGGTGACCGAGAGCGGCGAGATCCGCATCCCTTCCAGATACAGGAGGTTGGCCGCGACGTTGAGCGCCACCGAGGCGACGGCGGGGACGAAATACCCCGGCCGCGGCCAGGACGTCCCCGCCATCGCCATCCAGGCGGCGAAGAGCGGCACCACGCCGACCGTCAGCAGGAACACCAGCGCCACCGGCGAGACCTTCGCCACCAGGAGCTTGCGCAACAGGTCGACCCCCGCCCAGCCGAGGCTGCAGGCGACGACCAGGAGGAGGACGGAGAGCGGGAGGGACATGGGTGGGGGAGTGTATATCGAGAGCCTCTCCGCCCGCCCGGAGCCTCACCCCTGGCCCCTCTCCCATCGCCCTCCCACCGACCGGGAGAGGGGGACCTGGCTGCGGCGGTGGTGCGAGTAGTAAACCGTCACCCTGAGGGCGGGTTTTCTGTAGGGGCGGCCCTGTGTGGCCGCCCTGGGCGGGGGGAGGTTTCCCGATCAGGCACCCCCACCCAGGGCGGCCACACAGGGCCGCCCCTACAAAACGCATCCTATAGGCACCACCGCCCCAGCCAGGTC
>QHVW01000384.1:0-1633 GCA_003223675.1 Acidobacteriota bacterium | reverse complement strand
TTCGAGCAGAAGGCGCTCGCCTACGAGCTCATCCTGCAGCTCCGCCTGCCCAACGGCCGCGACTCGGGCGCCTCCCTGACCGAGGTCGACATCGCCCAGGCCATCGCCGGCGACGCCAAGCTCGACCACATCCGCATCGACGCGCTCTCCCTCAACGCCGACCTCATCGAATCCAAGATGTCGCGCCCGTTCGCCAAGCGGCACCGGATGATCCCGCTCGACATGACGAACGGCAAGCTGCGGGTGGCCCTCGCCAACCCCTACGACATGGAGGGGATCGACTTCTTCCGGCGCATCGCCGGCCGCGACGTCCAGTTCATCGTCGCCTCCGAGCCCGACATCCTCAAGGCCCTCACCGAGTTCTACGGCCTGCGCCATTCGGTCAAGCGCGCCGAGCGGGACCTCCGCTCCGGCATCGACCTCGGCAACCTCGAGCAGCTCGTCCGCATGAAGAACGAGACCGAGATCGAGTCGTCGGACCAGCACGTGGTCAACGCCGTCGAGTTCATGCTCCAGCACGCCTTCGAGAGCCGCGCCAGCGACATCCACATCGAGCCCAAGCGCGAGGACAGCCTGATCCGCTTCCGCATCGACGGCGTCCTGCACGACATCCAGAAGATGCCGAAGATCGTCCACGCCGCGGTCACCTCGCGCATCAAGACCATGTCCCGCCTCGACATCGCCGAGAAGCGCCGGCCCCAGGACGGCCGCGTCAAGATGAACCGCGGCGGGCGCGAGGTCGAGCTGCGCGTCTCCACCCTGCCGGTCGCCTTCGGCGAGAAGGTGGTGATGCGCATCTTCGACCCCCAGGTGGTGATGCAGGACCTGGAGGGGCTGGGCTTCTATCCGGACGAGCTGCAGACCTTCAACGACTTCATCACCCGCCCGCACGGCATCGTCCTGGTCACCGGCCCCACCGGCTCGGGCAAGACCACCACCCTCTACTCCGCCCTCAAGACCATCTGCACGCGCGAGGTCAACGTGACCACGATCGAGGACCCGATCGAGATGGTCTACCAGGACTTCAACCAGACCGAGGTGCAGCTCAAGGTGGGGATCACCTTCGCGGGGGCTGGTCTTCTCCACCCTGCACACCAACGACGCGCCCTCCTCCATCTCCCGCCTGACCGACCTCGGCGTCGAGCGCTTCCTGATCAGCTCGACCGTGGTGGGGGCCATGGCCCAGCGGCTGGTGCGGCGGATCTGCCCCAAATGCGTCACCGAGCGCTTCCTGGAGCCGGACGAGATCGCCACCCTGCGCCTCTCCGTGCCGTCCGGCAAGCGGGTGAAGGTCAAGGAGGGGGAGGGGTGCTTCGAGTGCCGCAACACCGGCTACTTCGGCCGCACCGGCATCTTCGAGATCATGCCGATCGACGACGCCCTCAAGAGCCTGATCATCAACGGCGCCGACTCCCCCGAGATCAAGCGCGAAGCCGCCAAGAACGGCATGCGCACCCTCCGCCAGTCCGCCCTGCGCAAGCTCGCGGAAGGGATCACCACCTTCGAGGAGGTGGTGCGGGTGACGGGGTTGTAGAAAAATCTGCTATGGGCATCTTGGCGATCAGAGCTGACGAACGAGTCCGCGACGTGTCCTTCTCCGAGGACTCGTTCACCGTCGAGCTCATGGACGGCC
>QHVW01000657.1 GCA_003223675.1 Acidobacteriota bacterium | reverse complement strand
CCTGATCCTCTCCTACATCGTGCTCTGCCCGCTGGGAGTGCCGGCCTCGCCGATGATGATCGCCGGCGGCATGGTGTTCGGCCCGTGGTGGGGCTCCCTCTACAACGTCCTCGGCACGTTCCTGGGAGGGACGGCGACCTACTTCATGGGGCGCGGGCTGGGGAAGGACTTCGTGCGGCACCTGGCCGGCAACAAGCTCAAGCGGGTGGAGCGGCTGATCTCGCGGCGGGGGTTCTGGGGACTGGTGGGCATCCGCTTCCTGCCCATCCCGTACCCTCTGGTCAACTACACCGCCGCGCTGACCGGCATCCGCCCCGCCCTCTTCCTGACCACCACCGCGATCGGGCTCATCCCCGGCGCCACCGTCTACACCTACTTCGCCTCCCTCCTCCCCAAGGCGGCGAGCGGCGATCTCTCCGGCATCGTGGGCAAGCTGGCCGCCGTCTCCGCGATGCTGCTCCTGCTCACCTTCATCCCCCAGATCTGGACCGCGAGGAAGCGGCGGGAGCGGTACCGGGAGCTCTGCGCACGGCGGCAGATGCGGGCCGTGCTCACCCCTTCCCCAGCACCGCTTCCACCTCCGGCAGGTCGATCAGCAACGCCCCGTCCCTGACGAACTTCGTGGGCTCGAACTCGTAGTCGCGGATCACGCGGCGGAAGACCTCTTTGAGCGCCCGGGCCCCCAGGCGAGGCTGGCGGCCGGCCTCGACCGCGACGCGGCGCACGGCGGCGGGCGAGATCGCCATGTGGATGCCGCGGCTCTCGAAGTAGGAGCGGCTCTGGTGGAAGGCGGACTCGGGGGTCTCCAGGAAGATGCGGACCAGATCGTCCTCTCCCAGATCGTGGAGCAGCACCACGGCGTCGAAGCGGGAGAGGAACTGCGGGCTCATCCCATAGTCGAAGAGGTCCTCGTTGCGCAGCCAGTCGCGCAAGTGGAAGACCAGCTTCTCCTGCACCTTGCCCCCCTCCACCACCGTGACCGGCCGCAAGGCCCCGCGGTCCCGGCCGATGGTGACCCGGTCGAAGACGGCGTCGTAG
>QHVW01000656.1 GCA_003223675.1 Acidobacteriota bacterium | reverse complement strand
CCACCATTCGGACTCGAAAGGGAAGACCATGTAGCGCGCCAAGCTCAGCAGGAGCTCCACCCGGCTCATGCCCGCGGCCTTTCAAGGCGAGCGGATAGCCTTTCGGCTGTGGTGCTCGCGTCGAAAGGCGGGCCTTCCAGATTTCGGCGTGGGTGGCCCGCCTCGAAAGGCGAGTTGCTCGCCCCGCGAGGCGGATGGCTCGCCTTTCAAGGTGGGTACCCAAGCCGAAAGGCGAATGGCCCGCCTCGAACTTGGCGCCGCCCCGGATTCGGCGTGGGTGGCACATTCCTGAGGCGATTCCGGCCCGAGACGGGCGGCGCCGCGTTCGCGTAGATCTATACTTTCCGAGCCTCCGTGGGGGAGGCGGTGTGAATATGAAAGACCGTAAAGCTTCCATTTCCAAGGCGCGCTCCTATGCAGAGATGGGCGAGTACTGGGACACTCACGATGCCAGTAAGGCCTGGGATCAAGGGGAGCCAGTCGAATTCGAGATCGACATCAAGTCGGGGTTGAGGAGGCCTCAGAGTCAGCCCCACAGGGGCGTCAGGAAGTAGCCCGGGCCGTCAGGCCCGGGAGGAGCGGAACCCAGATCCCATCCGAGCCCCGCAGGGACGGCAGGAGGACGCCGGAGAGGACCTGTCGTCCCTGGCGGGGCTCAGGACGGTGGAGATTTCGCGGTCCCGGGCTAATCCCTGACGCCCCTGCGGGGCTGACCTGTATCGAGCTCTCCTCTGAAACCGAGGCACTATACTTCCCGGCATGATCATCCCCGATTCCCTTCTGGAAACGGCTCATATGTCGGAATCCGAGCTCCGCCAGGAGATCGCTATCTTGTTGTACCAGAAGGAGAGAATTACTCTTGCCCAGGCGAGCCGGTTCGCAGAGATGGGCCGCCTTCCGTTCCAACACCTCCTCGCGAGTCGCGGCATCCCGGTCCACTACGGCATAGAGGATTTTCAGCAGGATTTGGACACCTTGCGCCGTCTGGGACGCCTTTGAGCGCTGGCGAGGTAATCCCCCCGTGCCCTTCGTCTACATCCTCCGCTGCGCCGACGGCTCGCTCTACACCGGCATCGCCAAGGACGTCGAGCGGCGGCTGGCGCAGCACCGGGCGGGGCGGGCGTCGCGATACACTCGGGCGCGGCTGCCGGTGAGGCTCGTGTGGTCGCGCGAGGTGCGGTCCTGGAGCCTCGCCCTTCGCGAGGAGATCCGCATCAAGGGGATGCGGAAGGCTGAGAAGGAAGCCCTTTTGTCAGAAATCCAGGATTCATGCCCCCCACTCTCCTCCTGAGCTGCGACGGGATCGGCAAGGGCTTCGGCGCCCGGCCCCTGTTCGAGAATCTCTCCTTCGGCATCTCCGAGGGGGACCGCGTCGGCCTCATCGGCCCCAACGGATCGGGCAAGTCGACCCTGCTCAAGATCCTCGCCGGGAGCGAGGAGCCGGACTCCGGAATCCGCTCACTCCGGCGAGGCGTCCGCATGGGGTATGTCCCCCAGGACCCGGTGTTCCCCACGGGCAAGACCATCGAGGAGGTGGTCGCCGAGGCCCTGGCGGACGATCCCGCCGAGGACTTCGAGAAGCTCTCCCGCGTCACCGTCACCCTGGGACGGGCCGGTTTCAACGATCCGGCGCAGGCCGTGGACATCCTCTCCGGCGGCTGGCGGAAGCGGCTGGCCATCGCCCGCGAGCTGGTCAAGAAGCCCGACATCCTGCTGATGGACGAGCCCACGAACCACCTGGACGTCGAGGGGATCCTCTGGCTGGAGGACCTGCTCCAGAGCGAGCCCCATGCCTACCTGGTGGTCAGCCACGACCGCTATTTCCTGGAGAACGTGGCCTCGCGCATGCTGGAGCTCGACCACCGCTATCCGCAAGGGCTGTTCCAGGCCCAGGGGAGCTACAGCGATTTCCTGGAGAAGCGGGACGAGGTGCTCCGCAACCAGGAGGAGTACCAGGCATCGCTCGCCAACAAGGTCCGCACCGAGGTGGAGTGGCTGAAGCGGGGGGCCAAGGCGCGGACCACCAAGGCCAAGGGGCGCATCCAGGAGGCGAACCGGATGATCGCCGAGCTCGAGGAGCTGAAGGCGCGCACCGGCGCCGCCGCCAGCGCCCGGGCCGGCATCGATTTCAACGCCACGGACCGCAAGACCAAGAAGCTCCTGGTGGCCGAGGGGCTCGCCAAGTCGTTCGGGGACAGGCGGATCGTCAGCGGGCTGGACGTCAAGCTCACCCCCGGCCTGCGGCTGGGCCTGATCGGTCCCAACGGCAGCGGCAAGACCACCCTGCTCTCGCTGCTCGACGGCACCCTGGAGCCGGACGCCGGCACGATCAAGCGGGCGGACTGGCTGAAGACCGTGCGCTTCGAGCAGAGCCGGGAGACGCTCGACAAGTCCGTGAGCCTGCGCCGGGCGCTGGCGCCGGAGGGGGATTCGGTGCTCTATCAGGGCCGCTCGATCCACGTGGCGGCCTGGGCCAAGCGGTTCCTCTTCCGCACCGAGCAGCTCGACACGCCGGTCT
>QHVW01000655.1 GCA_003223675.1 Acidobacteriota bacterium | reverse complement strand
CAGCCGGTCTCCCCGTCCACCACCACCTCCGGGATGCCGCTCACCGTGCTGGCCACCACCGGCACGCCGGCCGCCATGGCCTCCAGCACCACCAGCGGCATCCCCTCGTAGATCGAGGGGACCACCAGGGCTGCCGCGCCGCGCAGCAGCGTCCGCACCTGCGCGGCGTCGCGGGTGCCGAGGAAGGCCGCCGCGGGCCCCAGATCCGCCGCCGCGCGCTCCAAGGCCGCCCGGTGCTCGCCGTCGCCGGCGATCCGCAGCACGGCTCCGGGGACCTCGCGGAGGGCTGCCAGCAGAACCTCCACCCCCTTGCGGATGCGCAGGCGCCCCACGAACAGGAGGTAGCCCGGCGCCCCCTCGATCTCTCCGGCGGGCGCGGTAATCGCGGCGGAGCTCGGCGGCGGTGGCCTCGCTGGGCGCCAGCACGAGGTCGGCGGCGCGCACGGTGATCAGCCCGAGCAGGATCTGGAACGGCGCCTTGAGCCAACGGAAGCGGATCTCGACTCCCCCCGGCCGGCCGAGCACCTTACCATCCGCCACCAGAGGCCTCACCGCCCGCAGCTCCTCGACGTAGCTCACCTGGAGCAGGGCGGCGAGGAACGGGCGCGGCGCGAGCAGATTGCGCACCGCCCGGACCAGCAGGGCCGCCAGCGCGCCGTCCGACTCGTGCACCTGCACCACGTCGGGCCGGAAGCGGCGGAGCGCCCGCCAGGCCGCCGGCACGATCGTCAGGGGGAAGAGCACCTTGGGGCCCGCGGCGCCATCCGGACCGCGGCCCAGCACCTCCACCTCGTCTCCAAGCTCCCGCAGGCCGGCGGCCAACTGTAGCACCTGTTCACCGACGCCGGAAACGTCCTGCGGCGGCAGGGTGTTGGCGATGAGGAGGACGCGCATGTCAGGAGAGACCCTCCGTTATGGCAGTACCCTCAGAGCGTCCTGCCCTCCGAATCCTCACCCCCTGGCCCCCTCTCCACTTCGTGGAGAGGGGGAACGAAGAGGAGACGATCTTGCCGAGCTTGGCGCCGATGCTGATCGCAGGGGCCCCCCTCTCCACGAAGTCAACGCCGCCGCGTCCAGCCGACCCAGCATCTCGCGGGCATCGTCGCGCGCCCGCACCAGCCAGCCCCAATCCGCGGGCAGACGGGCGGCCTTGAGCGACGGCAATCCGGCCTGGCGGGTCCCTAGCAGGTCGCCAGGACCGCGGACGCCCAAGTCCCGCTCGGCGATCTCGAAGCCGTCCGTGGTCGCGGCGAAGATCTCCAACCTCCGGCGGGCCGTGTCGGAAAGCTTCCCATGAATCGCGACGCAGAGACCCGGCGCGGCGCCGCGCCCCACCCTCCCCCGGAGCTGGTGGAGCTGGGCGAGGCCGAAGCGCTCGGCGCTCTCGATCACCATCCAGGTGGCCGAGGGGACGTCGAGGCCGACCTCGATCACCGTGGTCGCCACCAGCGCGCGGATCTCCCCTGCGGCGAACGCGCGCAGGGCCCGCTCCCGCTCAGGGAACGGCAGGCGGCCGTGGACGGTCCCCACCGGAAACCCCGTCAACACCTCGCGCACCCGCGCCTCCACCTCGGCCAGCGAGGCGGCGTCGATCTTCCCGCTCTCCTCGATCAGCGGCGCCACCACGTAGGCCCGCTCTCCGGCTTCAATCGCCGCGCGCAGCCGGCGGTAGACCTCCCCGCGGCGGCGCGCCGGCACCACCTCGGTCCGCACCGGCGTGCGGCCGGGCGGCAGCTCGTCCAGGGTGGAGACGGCGAGGTCGCCGTACGCCGTCATGGCGAGGGAGCGGGGGATGGGCGTGGCCGTCATCACCAGCAAGTCCGGCCGGTCCCCCTTGCGGCGCAGGAGCTCGCGCTGGGCCACCCCGAAGCGGTGCTGCTCGTCGATCACCACCAGTCCCAGGTCCTGGAATTCGACCGTCTGCTGGATCAGCGCGTGCGTCCCCACGGCCAGCCGCGCCTCTCCCGAGGCGAGCTCCGCGCGGCGGCGGCCGGCGTCCGCGGCGGAGCCGGTGAGGAGGACGGTGCGCCAACGGTCCCCCAGCAGCCGCGCCAGACTCGCGTGGTGCTGCTCGGCCAGCAGCTCGGTGGGCGCCATGAAGGCCCCCTGATGGCCATTCTCCAGCGCGGCGGCGAGCGCCAGGGCCGCCACGATCGTCTTGCCGCTCCCCACGTCCCCCTGGAGCAGCCGGAGCATGGGATGAGGGCGGGCCAGATCGGCCAGGATCTCCTGCATCACCCGCTCCTGAGCGCCGGTCAGCGGGAACGGCGGGATCTCCGCCAGGAGCTTGCGGAGCCGGGGGCCGGTCCGGTAGCGCCGCGTCCGCGGCTCCGCCTCCTCCCGCAGGCGCAGGAGAGCCAAGGCCACCTGGAGCTCCAGGAGCTCGCCGTAGATCAGCCGCTGGTGCGCGGGGGTGCGCCGCTCGTTCAGGGCCTCCACGTCCGCGTCCGCTCCCGGATGATGGAGCGCCTCCAGCGCCTCTCCCAGGGACGGGAGATCGTACCGCTGGAGCAGCTCCGCGGGCACCGTCTCCGGCACCTCCCGCGGGAGATCAACCTGCCGGAGCACGCCGTCCAGGATGCGCCGCAGGGCCGCCGGCCCCACCTTGCCCGCCGCCGGATACACAGGGGCGATGCGGTCCCCGTGGACGGCTTCCCCTGCCCGCTCGCAGGAGGGATTCACCAGCTCCAGGCCGCTCTTCGCGGGCCGCACCGGTCCATGGAGGACAAACTGATCCGACCGATCCGTCCGATCCGTCAGATAAGGCCGGTTGAACCAAACCACCGGCAGCCGGCCCGACGCGTCCTCCACGAAGCCGCGCACCAGCGAGAGGCTCCGGCGGCGGGTGCGGATGCGGCGCAGGCCCACGAGGCGCCCCCGGAAGGTGGCGGAGACGCCGGCCGCCGCCGCGGCCACCGGCAGGGTGCCGCGGCGGTCCTCGTAGCGTAAGGGGAGATGGAAGATCAGGTCGCGGACCGTGTGGAGGCCGGCGTGGGCGAGATCCCTGGCGCGCGCGGGGCCCACGCCGGGAGCTGCCTGGAGGGGGGTCTCGAGATCCAGAGCGCTAAACGCCCTCGAAGCGGAGGACGACCACGCCGAAGCGCAGCTCGTCGCCCGTCTTGATCTCGGAGGGGATGCCGGTCTCCAGGCGGCGGCCGTTGAGGAAGGTGGCGTTCATGGTGCCGATCTCCTCGCCGAAGAAGTACTTGCTGCCGCGGCGGTAGATCTTGGCGTGGCGGCGGCTCACCGAGCGCTGGTTGTCCACGGGGGTGAGGTCGATGTCCGGATAGATGCCGGTCACCGGGTCCTTGCGGCCGATCGTGGTCTCCGAGCCGTTCGAGAGGTGGAACTCCATGGCGGACGGCGCGTGCACCAGCCGCTCCGGCCCCTCGGCCGGTACCTGGACGTCCGGCCGCGGCATCTCGCGCGAGGTGATCTTGGTGCCCAGCAGCGACTTGATCATCTCGTCCGTCTCGCGCAGACGGCGGGAGAGCTTGCGCATCATGCGCACGGCGATCTCGGGATTGCCCTGCAGGAGCTGATCGAAGGTCGAGCCGTTGATCTGCAGCAGCCGGACGTCCGTGGCGGCCCGCGCCGTGGCGGCCCGGGGGAGGTCCTCCAGCACCGACATCTCGCCGAAGAAATCCCCCTTCTCCAGTACGGCGAGCACCTGCTCCTCGTCGCCGACCACGTTGAGGAT
>QHVW01000654.1 GCA_003223675.1 Acidobacteriota bacterium | reverse complement strand
GCTCCCCGCGCCCGGCCACCAGATGGCCGAGCGGATGGCGGTCGATCCGTTCGCGGACCTCGTCGATCAGGAGCTGAAGGGCCTGTTGGATGCGTTCGTCACGGTCTGCGGCGTCGGGCACGGCGGTCCTCCCTGGCGGGCAGAGAGTTTAAACGCTGGGGTGGGTTGTGTATTCCAAGCTGATATAGCCGGTGCGATCTGCCCTCCGAGGCCTCACCCCCTGGCCCCCTCTCCACTTCGTGGAGAGGGGAACGTATCGGAAGCGACCTACCGAATCTGCAAAACGTTGATCTCTGGGCCCTCCCTCTCCACGCAGTGGAGAGGGACCGAGGGTGAGGCTTCGGAGGGCAGAACGCCCCAGAGGGCTAGGGGATGTCGAGCCTCCACACCTCCCGCCCCACCACCCCGTCGTCCGCGGCGCAGTACAGCCTCCCGGCAAAGGGCGTGAGCTGCTCGGGGGCGGCGGACGGGGGGCCGGGCGCCAGGTCCACCGCCAGGCGGGTCCCCGCGCGGGTGCCGTCGCTCGTCCACAGCTCCCTGCCGTGGTCCGGGTCCAGCGCCGAGAACCAGAGCCGGCCGCCGGCGGCGACGAGCCCCTGGGGATCTCCGGAGGCCGGTCCGGGCGCGAGGTCCCGCACCAGCACCGTCCCCGCGGGGGTGCCGTCGGTGCGCCAGAGCTCCAAGCCGTGGGCCGGGTCCCAGGCGCGGAAGTAGAGCCGGTCCCCCAGGACCGTGAATTCCGGAGCGATCGGATCGCCGAACGAGAAGCCGACCCCTTTCAAGGGGGTGGCCTCGACGGCGGTCCGGCCCTTCCAGAGGATCAGGTTTACGAGCCTCTCCGGGTCGGGGTTGTACCCGAAATAATAGAGCTCGCCCTGGAACGCGAAGAGGCCCTCCGGACCGATGTTGGCGAACGAGATGACCTCCGCGGTGCCGGCGGGGGTGCCGTCGGTCTGATAGAGGGTGACCCCGTCCGGCCCGCAGGCCGGGAAGTAGACGAGGCCTGCGAGGCGGACGAACCGGCCGCCTTCGCCCGGGTCCTCGCAGCCGTCCCCCTCCTGGAGGATCGTCCGGGTGCCGGCGGCCGTGCCGTCGCTGCGGTAGACCCAGGACGCGGTCTCGCTCGTGAGGGCGAAGTAGAGCTCCGATCCCAGCGCCGTGACGGCGGAGATCCCCATCGTATCGGGCGGCAGGCCGAGCGGCTGGACGGTCCCCGCCGGGGTGCCGTCGCTCGTCCAGAGGGAGAAGACCGGCTGCTCGCCGGTGGTCGACCGGGCCAGGAATATGAGCCGTCCGCCGAGATCGCGGAGATCGCTCAGGGCCTTGTCCGGGAACGCGCCCAGCTGGAGGGTGCCCGCCAGGGTGCCGTCGGTCCGCCAGAGCTCCATCCCGCCCGCTCCCAGATCGGACACGAAGTAGGCGAGCCCGCCGGAGACCGTGAGGCCCGACGGCCCCGGGTGGCCGATCGAAACACCCGTCCCGGCGACTGGCGCGGCAACCCCTTGCGCGTCCACGGTCCAGACGCTCCGCACGGCGCCGTCGCTGGCGGTGAGGAAGAGATGGTCACCGAGCGTCACGAAATCCCGTGGATCGGACCCGCCGGAGGCCGCCCCGGCGAGCTTCCGGGTGCCGGCC
>QHVW01000653.1 GCA_003223675.1 Acidobacteriota bacterium | reverse complement strand
GGGAAGCGGATCTCCAGGTAGTCGCGATCGATCACGATCCCGACAGCCCCTTGCTGCCCCTCCTCGCCCAAACGCCTGAGAAAGTCGCGCAATTCCTCGGCGTGATCTGCGAGAGCTTGCTCCGCCGTGTAGCACTGCATGATCACCGGTGCGTCAAAGATGAGTTGCCCATCGCGCTCGTCATCTCTCCAGACGCCACGTCCTTGCGGGAACGCAGTTGCACCTCCGAAGAGGCGGCCCAATACAGCCAGGGCTTCGGTCACCCAGTACTCTTGATCGATAGCCTTCTCATAGCGGTCGACGCTAGGGACAAAGTGCACCAGCACCGTCGATGCGTTTTTTTGAGCTTGCAGGATCTCGGACCACTCGGGCATCGCTCCCTCCGCGCTCTAGAGAATGTCACTTTTGGGGCAATAAGTCCAGGCGCCGCTCCTCTTGGTGGAGCTCCGAGGGGACGGCTCTGGATAGTGCGAGTGGTGACCTCCACCAGGGAGCCGGGGCGCGGGAATGAAGCGAAGGAGTCGGGCCATGGCGGGACCCGCGAGAGCAAGGGCGGGGCCAATCCGGGCCTGAGGTGGCCTGAGGCGGCAAGTCGCTGGCCTGGAAGGATTTGGCTCCGCCTCGGCGTTTATGCCGCGCTGCGGCGCCGAGCAAAGGATTTAGCGGGTGGAGCGGCGGAGCACCCTCAAAGCGCGTAGAATAGGGATTTCCAGGCATCGCAAAAGATTTGGACGAGCGCGCAATCCTTTGCGCCAGAGGGCTCTCTCTTGCGTGGAAGAATCGGAAGAATCGGATGGTACCTGGCGCGGGGCAGGACGCGCCGCCGGGTACTATGCTCTGGGCCACCCTTGCGCCCCCCGCCCGGGATGATACGATCCGCTCTGCCCGGCGCCGTCACAGGGACGACACGGGCCCGTCACATCCCCTGACTCACGGACGCAGGACGAAGGAGAGAGCCGGATGGCGAAGGTCGACGCCCTCATCCGCTGGTTGATGCCGAAGGAGGAGCGGTTCCACGAGCTGTTCGACCGGGATACGGAGAACCTGCTCAGGTCCGCTCGCCTGTTCTCCGAGTTTGTCCGGGCCGACCTGCCGACCCGGCGGCTGCGCATGTCCGAGCTGCGCGAGCTGGAGCACGACGGGGACACCATCACCCGACATATCTTCGACGCCCTGAACTCCTCCTTCATCACCCCCTTCGACCGCGAGGACATCCGTTCCCTTGCCACCGACCTCGACGACGTCCTCGACTACATCGAGGGGGTGGCCCAGCAGCTCATCAACTTCGAGCTCGCCGAATCCCCCCAGGAGCTGCGCGAGTTCGCCGAGATCCTGGTCGAGATGGCGGCCGAGATCGAGCGGATCACCGAGCACGTCTGGAACATGGCACGCCAGCGCGAGATCCAGCAGGCGGTCGTCCGCATCTCGGACCTGGAGAACCGGGCCGACGTGCTCTACAACAAGGTCATCGCCGACCTCTTCCGTCCCAACGGCCGCGATCCCCTCCAGATCATGAAGTGGAAGGAGATCTACGAGGGGCTCGAGAACGCCTGCGACCAGTGCCGGGACTACACACACATCGTGGGCAACATCGTCGTCAAGAACGCTTGAGATGACCGCCGCC
>QHVW01000652.1 GCA_003223675.1 Acidobacteriota bacterium | reverse complement strand
CTCCTCCACGTCTCCACCGACGAGGTCTACGGCAGCCTTGGCCCCACCGGCGCGTTCACCGAGGAGACCCCGTACGCCCCCAATTCCCCGTACTCGGCCTCCAAGGCGGGAGCGGACCACCTGGTGCGGGCCTATCACGAGACCTACGGCCTGCCGGCCCTGCTCACCAACTGCTCCAACAACTACGGCCCCTACCAGTTCCCCGAGAAGCTGATCCCCCTGATGATCCTCAACGCCCTCGACGGCCGGCCGCTGCCCATCTACGGCGACGGCGGCAACGTCCGCGACTGGATCCACGTGGAAGACCACTGCCGCGGGGTGCTGGAGGTGCTGCGGCGCGGCCGGCCGGGCGAGCGCTACAACCTGGGCGGGCGGAGCGAGCGGACCAACCTGCAGATCGTCGACGCCCTCTGCGACGCGCTGGAGAGCGAGCGGCCGGCGGCCGGCAACCCCGCGCTCGCCGGCCGCGGCATCGCCTCCTACCGGGATCTCAAGACCTTCGTCGCCGACCGTCCCGGCCACGACCGCCGCTACGCCATCGACGACGCGAAGGCCCGGCGCGAGCTCGGCTGGGCGCCGCGGCGCACCTTCGAGGAGGGGCTGCGCGCCACCGTGCGCTGGTATCTCGGCCATCGCGCCTGGTGCGAGGCCGTACAGTCGGGCCGCTACGGCCGCGAACGGCTCGGCCTGGGGGCGAACAGGGAAAGCGAGGCACAGGCGCGATGAAATTCCTTCCATTGGCCATCCCGGAGGTGGTGCTCGTCGAGCCGGACGTCTACCGGGACGACCGCGGCTTCTTCCTGGAGACCTATCAGAAGCTGAAGTACGGCGCGGCCGGGCTCCCCGAGGAATTCGTCCAGGACAACCACTCCTTCTCCATCCGCGGGACCCTGCGGGGGATGCACACCCAGGTCCGCCGGCCGCAGGGGAAGCTGCTCCGCGTGGTGGCGGGCGAGATCTTCGACGTGGCGGTGGACGTCCGGCCGGGGTCCCCCACCTTCGGCCAGTGGGTGGGCGAGGTTCTCTCCGCAGAGAACTTCCGCCAGCTCTGGGTGCCGCCGGGCTTCGCCCACGGCTTCTGCGTGATGTCCGAATCCGCGCACGTCCTCTACAAA
This sequence comes from Acidobacteriota bacterium, assembly GCA_003223675.1. Lineage (GTDB taxonomy): Bacteria > Acidobacteriota > Thermoanaerobaculia > Multivoradales > UBA5704 > DATARR01. Next base: position 1,485 of record QHVW01000652.1, on the reverse strand, counting down.
TGCACTACCTTCTATGAGAAGGACGACGAGATCGCCCTCCTCTGGAACGACCCCGAGGTCGGCATCGCCTGGCCGACCGAAACGCCGCTGCTGAGCCCGCGGGATCAGGCGGCCCCAAAGCTGGCGGAAATCCTGCATAACCTTGCGCCGCAATGAGGAAAAACACCTCGGAACCCACAACAGGCTCCCGCTCGCTCTCGACGTCCTCAGGGCTGATCGACACCACCATGAACGGTGACCTCTTCTCGACGCGCGACCTCCGGCAGATGGCCGGATTGGGGCTCGCGCCCGAAGAGGCGGCCCGCCAGGTGGAGATCTTCCGCAACCCGCCCCCCTACACCCGCGTGCTGCGCCCCTGCCGTCCCGGCGACGGCATCCGCGCGCTCTCTCTGGCCGATCACGACGAATTCCTCGGCCATTTCGACGCGGCGGCCCGCCGCGGACGGACGGCCAAATTCGTCCCCGCCTCCGGGGCCGCGACCCGGATGTTCAAGGACCTGCTGGCCTTCCTCGCCGCTCCGCCGGGCACCGAGCCCTCCGCGCCGGTGCGCGCGTTCTTCGCCAACCTCCCCCGCTTCGCCTTCTACGAGCACTTGGCCGCGGCCCTGGACGCCACCGGCATCGACCTCGACGAGGCGGTGCGCCTCGGCGACTGGCGGATCGTGCTCCGGTATCTCCTGGAGAAGCCCGGCCTCGGCTATGCCGACCTCCCCAAGGGGGTGCTCCTCTTCCACCGCTACCCGGAAGGGCCGCGCACGCCGTTCGAGGAGCACCTGGTGGAAGCGGCGGCGATCGATCGCGACGAGGACGGCCTCTGCCTCCTCCACTTCACCGTCTCGCCCGAGCATCAGGACGATTTCGAGCGCCTGCTCGACCGCGTGCGCCCCGGTCTGGAGGAGCGGTTCGACTGCCGCTTCGAGGTCTCCTTCTCCACCCAGCGGCACTCCACGGACACCCTGGCGGTCGATCCCCAGAACCGGCCGTTCCGCACCGACGACGGCGCGCTGCTCTTCCGTCCCGGCGGCCACGGCGCGCTGATCGACAATCTCAACGAGCTCGGCCGCGACGGCTGGGACATCGTCCTGCTGAAGAACATCGACAACGTGGTCCCCGACGACCGCAAGCCGGTGGTCCACCTCTGGAAGCGCCTCCTGGGCGGCTGCCTGCTGGCGGTGCGGGAGGCGGCCTTCGTCCATCTCGACCGGCTGGAGGCGCTGGACGGCGTGCGGGGGAAGCGGGCCGAGGCCGTGCTGCGCGAGGCGGGAGAATTCCTGGAAAAAGAGCTCTGCCGGCCGCTGCCGGAGGGCTTCGCGCAGGCCGATCCCCAGGAGCGGAAGCGTTTCCTGATGGACGCCCTCGACCGCCCCATCCGCGTCTGCGGCGTGGTGCGCAACCAGGGGGAGCCCGGCGGGGGCCCGTTCTGGGTCGAGTCCCCCTCGGGCGGGATCTCGCCGCAGATCGTCGAGACCTCGCAGATCGATCCCA
>QHVW01000651.1 GCA_003223675.1 Acidobacteriota bacterium | reverse complement strand
TTGGGGGGACTTCGGAGCGTTGACCCTCATCACCCCGGCCCTCTTCTCCCATCCCTCCACCCACCCTTGCCGGGGAGAAGAGGGAGTGGTTAGTTGAAGATTGTCTTGAAGCCCCTCTCTCCCCGGCAGGGGTGGGTGGAGGGATGGGAGAGAGGGGTTGGGGGAGTGAGGGCCAGCCCCGGAGGGGCGGCATCTTCGTGCCGGGCGCTCTCATGGCTTTTTCCTCAGCGCCACATACGCCGACGGCACCGCGAACAGGGTCACCAGGGTCGAGAGCCCCAGCCCCCCGATGACCGCGAGGGCGAGCGGCTTCTGGAGCTCGGCGCCGGCCCCCAGGCCGAGGGCGAGGGGGAGCAGGCCGAAGAGGGTGCAGAGAGTGGTCATCAGGATCGGCCGCAGGCGCACCTGGGCCGCGTGGGCCACCGCTTCCGCGAAGGGCTGCCCCTCGGCGTGGAGACGGTGGGCGTAGTCGATCATCACGATGCCGTTCTTCACCACCAGCCCCACCAGCAGGATCAGCCCCATGGCGGAGGAGACGTCGAGCTCCGAGCCGGCGAGGCGGAGGAGCAGGAAGGCGCCGCCGAAGGAGAGCGGCGCTGCGAGCAGGAGGATGATCGAAGGGGTCACGCGCCGGAATTCGATCACCAGCACGAGCAGCACCAGCGCCGCGGCGGTGGCGAAGACCAGCATCAGCTCGCGGAAGGCCTGGCGCTGCGACTGGTACTGGCCGCCCACCTCCGTGGAGTAGCCTACCGGCAGCTTGAGGCCGCGCAGGCGCTTCTGGATCTCGGCGGCGGCGGTGCCGAGGTCGCGCCCTTCGAGGCGCGCCGTCACCAGCGCCACCTGCCGCAGGTTCTCGCGGGTGAGCGCGCCGTCGCCGGTGGCAACCACCGGCCGGGCCACGGTCGAGAGGGGGATGAGGCGGCCGTCCGGGGATCTCAAGGTGAGCCGGGAAAACTGGGAGGGATCGAAACGGTCGCGGTCCGGATAGCGCACGCGCACGGGGATGCCGCGGTCGCCCACCTGAAGATTGGTTGCGGTCTCGCCCAGCCAGGCGACGGTGAGCTGGTCCTGGATCTGCCCGGCGGTGAGCCCGGCGCGGCCCGCCGCCTCGGGATCGATCCGCCAGGTGGTCTCGGGCGCGCCCCGCTGCGGCCCCACGAGATCGACCACCCCCTTCACGCCTTCCATCTCGTGCTGGACCTGCTCCGCGAGCCCGGCCAGGGTGCGCGTGTCGTCGCCGAAGATCTTCACCTCCAGCGGCTCCGCGGCCCCTTCGAGATCGCCGATCATGTCCTGGAGGAGCTGGACGAATTCGAGATCCACGCCGGGCGCGGCGTCGGCCAGCTTCGGACGCAGGCCGGCGATCACCTCCTCGCCGGAGCGGTGGCGCTGGGACCGGGGCTTCAGCCGCACCAGGATGTCCCCCTTGTTGGGTTGGGTGGCGAAGAGGCCCAGCTCGGCGCCGGTGCGGCGGGAGAAGGCGGCGACCTCAGGGGTCTTCGCGATCTCGGCTTCCATCTTGCGCACCAGCCGGTCGGTTTCGGCGAGCGCGGTGCCGGGCGGCGTCAGGTAGTCGATGACGAAGCCCCCCTCGTCCATCGGCGGCAGGAAGCCGCTCGGGATCCCCCGGTAGAGGAGGTAGCCCGCCACGGCCAGGACGATCCCGGCGGCGACCGCAAGCCACGGACGTTGCACCGAGGCGCCGAGCGCCCGCTCGTAGCCGCGCTCCCACCAACTCGTCCGCTCGGCCTCCAGGGGCCGCGCGTGCTCGCCGTGGCGGTACGCGAAGTGGGAGAGGAGAGGGATGAGGGTGAGCGAGAGCACCAGCGAGATCAGCACGGAGACCGACAGCGTCAGCGACAGGGCGCGGAAGAACTGCCCGACCACGCCGGAGAGGAAGCCGAGGGGAGCCAGCACGACCACCGTCGTCAGGGTGGAGCCCACCACCGGCGCGAACAGCTCGTCCGTCGCCTCCTCGATCGCCGCCTCGCCGCGGCCGCTGCGCAGCCGGCGGTGGATGTTCTCGACCATCACCACCGCGTCGTCGATCACCAGGCCGATCGCCACCGCGAGCCCGCCCATCGACATCAGGTTGATCGACTCGCCAAAGAGGCGCATGAAGAGGAAGGTCGAGAGCACGGTGAGCGGCAGGGTGATCGAGGCGATCAGCGTCACCCGCCAGTCGCGCAGGAAGAGGAGCAGGACCAGCACGGCCAGCACGCCGCCGATCAGGATGGCGTCGCGCACGTTGGCGATGGCCGTGGCGACGAACTCCGCCAGGTCGTAGACCTTCGACAGGCGCAGACCCGAGGGGAGGGTATGGGTGAGGTCGGCGAGCGTCTGCTCGATCCCCGCCTTGACGGCCAGGATGCTCGCCCCCGGCTGCTGCGAGATGCTGATCACCGCGGCGTCGCGGCCGTTGCCGGTGACCAGGGAGGTGCGGTCCGGCGAGCCGGGGTAGAGGGTGGCCACGTCGGCGACCCGGATCGCGGCGCCGTTCTTCACTGTGACGGTGGTGCGCGAGATCTCGGCGGCGGAGCCCCAGAGCCCCGAGGCGAGCACCAGGTGCTCCAGGCCGCCGGCGGCGTAGTGCCCCACCGGCGCCAAGCGGTTGGAGGCCCGCAGGGCGGTGACCAGGTCGTCCA